>JAXJSN010000044.1:0-5267 GCA_036310085.1 Ruminococcus sp. | reverse complement strand
TTATCTGCATTTGGTGCAAATCTTCTCCAGCTAAAGCCTTGTATAGAGGTAATTGACGGCAAAATGAAGCCGGGCAAAAAATACAGAGGCAATATAAGCAGGGTAATTGCAAACTATGTTGTTGACCGTTTGCAAAACAGAGATGATATAAACAAACATCGTATTTTTATTACTCATACAAAGTGTAATCAAGAGGATATCGACGAGGTTCGCAATAAAATCATAGAGATTTGCCCTGATTTTGAAGAAATTATTGAAACAACCGCCGGCTGTACCGTAACTACACATTGCGGCCCTGCAACTCTCGGTATTTTATTTATCCGTAAATAAAAATTTAAGATAACAGGTGAAAGTATTATCTGTAAAGATGCAGAATAATATTTTTCACCTGTTTGTTGTTTTATTAAGCAAATTTTCTATAAATCAATAAAAACCGAGGTTCGCTTTTAATCGCAAACCTCGGTTTTTGGCAGTTATTTTGTGGTTTTGATATTGCCGATTTAATCCAAAATCTCGGCAGGGAACAAGTTTTCAATTATCATTTTAAAATAACCGAGCTTGTTTTGTATGGATTTTATTAGCTTTATAAAAAATAAAACAGCAAAGACTACGCATAATAAAGAGAGTAATAAAAATTCAATTTTGAAAAAGCTCAGAACAAAGCTAATAATAATCACTGCAATAAGTACGCACATTATAGTGTATAAAGATTTTGGTAAATCTGTTTTAATAAAAAGTCTTGTATATTCTTCATTCCATTCCGTATTGCATTTGAACACAGGCTTAAAGAGCTTTTTCTTAAAAACAGATGAAGTGTCCAATAGGCTGATAGTAAAGTGATTATTTACAAATTCACCTTCAAACACTGCCTCGGGATTTTTCCATTTGCTCGGCGTAATTGTTTTTGACATTATTCTGTTAAGGACTTCAGCTTCGCTTAATTTAATATCATAGCTACAGCCTCTTATGTTAGTAAAATTCATAAAAACACCTCACTTTTAATTCACATTCTCTATATTAACAATTTTAACATATTATTTAACAATTGTAAATTGATTATGTGAAAAAATTTTAAAATTAATAAAAAGCAACCTCAAGTTGCGAATTGCTACTTAAAGTTGGTTGTGTTTTTCGGTTTAATAATATAAAATTAAATAAAATAAACGAAAAGAGGTATATTATGAGCTTTGGAGAGAATCTTAAAGCAATAAGAAAGAAAAGAGGGGTAACGCAGGAACAGCTTGCTCAGAACTTGAATGTATCCCGTCAGTCAATTTCAAAATGGGAATCAAATGCAAGTTACCCAGAATCTGAAAAGCTTATTTTGATTGCAAAGGAGCTTGATGTATCATTAGATTACCTTTTGCTTAACAGTAAATTTGAGGATATGGCTGAATTATCTAATGACACTACAAGAGATAATAAGGTTACACTTAAAAGTAATACAGAAGGCGCTGCCGTAAGTGTACCAAACGGAAAAATTGCAATTACTTCATTTAATAACAACAGTATTGTGCAATGCATTTCTGTCAAATCATCAAAAATACTTGCTCCGGCAAAAAATGAACCTCCGTATCTGTTACTTGGAGTAGACAAGATAACTCTTTTGGGAGAACATTCAGTAATTCTTGCGTGGTATGAAACATTAGATGAAGTGCAAAAGGAAATTGCTGAGATTTCCAAAGCAATCGAAAATAAAAAATTAACATATTCGCTTAAATATTATTCAAATATTGAGTTTAAGGGCTTCTTTGGTAGAGCAAGCAGGAAAAATGACGATAAATAAATTTAATGAGTTTGTATAAATTTAATAATTTACTGTACAATAAAAAATGTTATTGACAAATGATTATAGTAGTGATATACTAAAAACAATAATTGTTATTATTTTATAAGGATGTGCCTTTATGAATAAAAAAGCTTTAAACAATATTAATTGTGGTTTATTTGTTCTTACTGCATCACAGAATGACAAGCAAACAGGTTGTATTATTAACACCGCAATGCAGGTTACTTCTACACCTTTGCAAATCGCTGTTACAGTTAATAAAACTAATTATACAACTGAGGTTATAAAAAATACAGGCTTGTTTAATATAAGCTGTATTGATGAATCTGCAGATTTTTCGCTTTTTAAACGCTTTGGTTTTTCAAGCGGTAGAGATGTTGATAAATTTGATGGCTTTACCGATTATAAAAAGGCATCAAACGGCATAAATTATATAGATAAAAGCGTAAATGCTTATCTTTCTTGCGAGGTTGTAAATTCGGTTGATGTTGGTACTCATTATATGTTCGTAGCACTTGTTACCGACGGTGAAGTGCTTTCCGAAAATCCGAGTGCATCTTACAGCTACTATCATACATCAATCAAGCCAAAGCCTCAAAAGTTTGAGAATACAGGTAAAACAAAGTGGGTTTGCAAAATATGCGGATATGTTTACGAGGGCGAAAATTTGCCTGAGGATTATATTTGTCCAATATGCAAACACCCTGCTTCTGATTTTGAAAAAATAACAGAAAATGATAACAAAGGAGAAAATAATATGAATTTAAAGGGTTCAAAAACAGAAAAAAATCTTGAGGCTGCTTTTGCAGGCGAATCAATGGCTCGTAATAAGTATACTTATTATGCATCAAAGGCAAAGAAAGACGGCTTTGTTCAGATAGCTAATATTTTTGAAGAAACAGCGGCTAACGAAAAAGAGCACGCTAAGATGTGGTATAAGCTCCTTAACGGCGGTATTGATTCAACTATGGAGAATCTTGAGGATGCCGCAAACGGCGAGAATTACGAGTGGACAGATATGTATCCTACTTTTGCTAAGGAAGCAAGAGAAGAAGGATTTATTGATATTGCAGAGATGTTTGAAAAGGTAGCTCAGGTTGAAAAAGAACACGAAGAGCGTTACAAGAAGCTTCTTGCTAATGTTAAGGGTGATCTTGTATTCTCAAAGGATAATGATGTTATCTGGCAGTGCATCAACTGCGGTCATATTTGCGTAGGCAAAAAAGCTCCTGAGGTTTGCCCTGTTTGTGCTCATCCACAGGCTTACTTCCAGCTTAAATCAGAAAATTATTAATTATAAAATTAACGGGCAAGGTTTAAACCTTGCCCATTGTTTTAGTTTTTATAAAATTGAGTACATCTGTTAATTTCGATTTGTCTTATCGTTATTTGGAGAGGTAATATACGGGTAAAGCTCCTCGTAGGCTTCCGCCTGAGCAACATCTATTACTGCTGAGGGAATCAGTCCCGTACAGTCGTATGCAGAAATTGAATTTAGCTCAATATCCGTATTGCGAAAGCCGTAGTCATAGTTTGACTTTTTCTTTTCGTTCAAAAAATCACCCCTTGCTATTATACGCAACAAGGGGATTTTTTATTTAGTTAAGTAGTTGCTTAATTAAATAAAAACTAAAAGTTTCGGTCCAGCCTTTACAAAGGCTGGCAGGTCAAGGACGGAGTCCTTGCAGGTTTTAAGGACAGAGTCCTTAACATTAAGCTTTTTCAGTCGGGCAAATAAGTTCCGGTCATATGAAACTATCTACTCGATTTGGATGCAACACTCTATTGCCTTTTAAAAAAGTTTAATCAAAACTTTTAATTTTTAGACTTTTGGTGTTGTTAAAATGAACTTACCTTACTTAACTGTAAGCTCTTTAATTTTAAACACATCGCCATCCATAATTGTGTATGTGCTTCTAAGTTCGCCCTCTATTTCAGGAGAAATACTTTGATGAATATACAAACTGTCTATACCAAAATCAGCCGCACCGCCTATGTCAGATCTAAAATCATTTCCAATCATAATTGATTCTGATTTTTCAAGCCCGTAACGGTCAAAAAGTGCCTTGTAATAATTTTTATCAGGCTTTGAACATTCTTCATCTGAGCTTATGCAGATTCCGTCAAAATATTTTGTTAAATCAAACATATTAAGCTCGTTTTCTGTAAATGAACGCTGTGCATTAGAAAGTAAATAGATTTTTTTACCCTTTGCTTTAAGTGTATCAAGCAAATCTATAACACCGTCATAAAGCTTAATGTATTTTGTAGAATAGCATCTGAAAGCCTCAGCTATAAACATAACCTGTGCTTTTGTAACCTTTACACCCTTTTGTGTAAAAAGCTTTTTAAACACCTTTTCAATTTTTACATCTATAACAGTATACTCCGGATGTCTTCTGCGAACAGCCTTTTTTTCAAGCTCTACAAGTCTGCCGTATTCGCTGTTAAGCTCCTTGTAGGTGTAGTGGGCACCCCTGTAAGCATACAGAGTAGCCATTTTTTTCCATAAATCATTATTCCACTCATTTGTATTAATATCAATAAGTGTTCCGTAAAGGTCAAATACATAATTTTTATACATAAAGGTCATCTCCTCCTGCTTATTCTACCAATTTTTACGACCGATTGCAATACCTGATTTTTTATGATAAACTGATATTGTGAGGTGATAATTTTGACTAAAAAACAGATTGCACTCAAAGCTGTTGAGGCTCTTAAAATCGAGTATCCTGAAGCAATATGCTCGCTTGTGTATACCGACCCCCTACAGCTTTTAATAGCTACCCGACTTGCGGCACAGTGTACCGATGCCAGAGTTAATATGGTTACTCCGGCTTTGTTTGAAAGATTTAAAAGTGTAGATGATTTTGCAGAGTCAACTCCTGAGGAAGTAGCTGAATATATAAAATCCTGCGGACTGTATAAAACAAAATCAAAAGATATTGTTGCTATGGCAAAAATGCTTCGTGATGATTTTAATTCTACCGTTCCTGATAATATCGAAGCACTTATAAAGCTTCCCGGAATAGGAAGAAAAACTGCAAATCTTGTGTGTGGTGATATTTTCGGTAAGCCTGCAGTTGTTGTAGATACACATTGTATAAGAATTACACATCGCCTTGGTTTGCACGATTTGTCCGACCAGAAAAAAATTGAATTTGCCTTGCGTGAACTGTTACCTCCTGAGGAAAGCAACGATTTTTGTCACAGAATAGTCTTGCATGGCAGAGATGTATGTACTGCACGAAAACCAAAGTGTGAGCAATGCTGTATGAATGACTTTTGCAGAAAGAAGATTAAAAATGATTGATAAAAAAATAAAGCTCCTCGCACTTGACCTTGACGGTACAACGCTGAGAAGCAATAATACAATGTCTGAAAAAGTAAAAGAAGCAATAAAAAAAGCGGTTGATAGCGGAATTGAAGTTGTAGCCGCAAGCGGCAGACCATATCACTCAATGCCTGAGTATATTTT
>JAXJSN010000043.1:0-5720 GCA_036310085.1 Ruminococcus sp. | reverse complement strand
CCAAAGCCGTCACGCTTAAAACTGTCATTTTGCTGAGCAAATCTGTCGTTACCAAAGCCGTCACGCTTAAAGCTATCATTTTGCTGAGCAAATCTGTCGTTACCAAAGCCGTCACGCTTAAAGCTATCATTTTGCTGAGCAAATCTGTCGTTACCAAAGCTGTCACGCTTAAAGCTGTCGTTTTGCTTAGGTTTACTATTAAAATAGTCGTCTTCTTGAAATTCAGGGTCGTCTTGGCCAAAGAATTTTAAAGGGCTTGGTTGGTAGTTGTAGCGATTGTTCATTTTTTATTCTCCTAGTTTCTTATTTATTATAAAATTATAGGTTTAGGGTAATGCTCTAAAGTGTCCTTTATAAAAGGAGCAGTCAGCAAAGCTGACTGAGAATTAAAAAAGTGTATTAAATTATGAGATGATAAGCGTAATACTCATTTATATCGTGAGCATAGGGACTATAAAAGCCCATAATGAAAAGCCTATAAAAATAAAACCTAATATTACTTTTCCATCTTTTATGAAGGATTTCTTTATGTAAAAGTCAGTCGGGTCTGCAGGATTTATATATATAGTTAAGCGGTCATCTAATTTTGGTACTCCTGTATTTGTATATACCTCTGACCATTGTTGATAAATTTTTCCATTATAATAATATTCATAAACTGGCGAATACACTCTTTTTGAGGTGTATTTGCTTTTAATGTCTACCACTTTACTGTCAAGCGGAATAGTGCAGCGCATTTCCTTAATTTTTTGACTGATAATTGTTGCGATTGAAAGTGTAGCTCCTATAACAAAAAATATAGCGACAAAAATGTATGGTGCAATCATTGTAATCATATCAATAAAAAATTTATTGCCAGAGAGCGAAAACGCACCGCTAATCATAAATCCGCCACCGATTAACGGAAATGCAAGTAAAACAAGGTTATTAAGTTTGTCTTTTTTAGATACAAGTATAATAATACCAACACCAAAAAATAATTGTCCGAATGTGAGCATTGTTATAGCTTCATTTCCTGTTATTGACGAAATTACGAAACCTATCATTGAGATAAAAAACAAATAATAAAAATAACGCCAAATACAGATGATATAGAGCTTTTGGGTTTAACAAGAGGTTTGGTCGATTTGCCGTAAACAATATGTTTTTCCGCTTCTCCATTGTATTTATTTGGTATCTGATTAAAACGGCAGTCGCTTTGGTAGTCATAACGATTATCCACTTTATTCTCCTTTGCAGTCACTAGCCGGCTATGATTGCGTCTATAATATATGGTGTAATCATCATTATTGATAAAAGTATAAACATAATTCCTACAGGTTTTGAAAGGCTGACAAGTAAAGATTCGCTATCAAAAAATTCAGAGGGGTTATCTTTGTTTATATAAATTTTACAGGTATGTCCAATGTTGCGAGGTTCATCTGAAAAATCAGAAGACTTTGCTTGATAGGTTACTCCGTTATAGGAATATTCATAAATAGGGGTATAAACAAAAATACCTTCGTTTCTTTTTTCTTCTTGAATATAATTTACTATAACAGCTTTTACTTTAGTGTTACAGCCGTTCCTTTTTGATTTGCTAATATGACCGGGTAAAATAATTAAAACTATGCCTATGATTATCGGAATAATTGCAAAAGAAAAAGTTAAAATCAGGTCTCTAATAATTGTTATTGTTGGAGAGTTTAATACACCCGACAGAATACAAATAAGAGGAATTATTATAGATGACATAAATATTGCACCCATTCCAACTGTAAATATAAATGAACCTCGTCGGGTACTGCGAAACTCAGTCGGATTTGATGGGTTTATATAAATAACTTCCTCATCACCTACTGAAGGTAAATCAAAACCTCTATATCCGTGTTCTTGTGATGTATATACAACATCGTTGTACGTATACTTGTATACAGGTGTAGCAGGACTATTTCTTTTTGTATATGAGGATAGCTCCATCTTGATTACAAGAGCGTTTACGGGAGCAATGCAACATTCTTTTTGCTTTTTGTCTTTATAAATTGCATCTAATATCAATCCCAGTCCCACATCAAAGAAAATCAAAAGGATAAAAAATGCCATTGATACTTCAGCAAACTGTGCAAGTTTATTGTTGATTGAAAAAACAACAAATAACAAAGCTATGGCTATTACGGTAAAAATTATTATTGGCAGTATTACCGGACGAAAGTTTGATTCTCGATTAATGAAAAAAGTCGATTCTTGCTCGGTGTAAGAAAAAGACTTTTGTTTATGATTATCAGTTGTGTTTGAGTTTGTTCTCGGATGAGTTCTGTTGTATTCCTCAATTTGCTCACGGTACTTTTGGTGCATACCGCTATCATTGTTGTCGTTATTCATAAAATCTCCACTTATATATTAAGAATATATCCATTATAAATATTTTGTTGTATATTGTCAAATAAATAAAGAGCAAAAAATTATAAAATTTTAAGGCATAAGATACAGTTTTACGCTCGATCTTATGCCTTTGATTAACTATGAATTACTTAAATTCAACAGTAAAAACTATGTTATTATCAATGTATTTTGCGTTGTATTTGAATTTGTGCAAATCAAGAATACTTTTTACAATAGCTAGTCCTAAACCGTGACCATTAGTTTTTTCCTTCTCGGTACTGCGATAATATGGCTTCCACATATCATCAATTTCTTGCTTAGTAACAGCTCTGTAAGGGTTTTGTACAGTAAGTGTACCGTTTATAAGCTTTACGGATATTTTTTCACGGTCGGGGCTGTATTTTACAGCGTTATCAATCAGGTTTTCAATGACAGATGTAATAAGCTTTTTATCGGCGTCAATCAAAAAATTCTTATCACATTCAAGTTGATTTTTATTTAGCTGATAATTTTCTGCAACCTCTTTGATTGTAGCTGACAAATCAAATTTTTCAATTGCGGGGATAAAGCTTTCGGAATCAAGCTTTGAAAAATCAAGCATTTTTGAAACAAGCTCATTCATTGATTTAGTCTGTTCTGTAATTACCTCAGCGTAGTGGGTACGTTTGTCGTTGTTGATGTTTTCGGCAAGATTTTCTGCATATCCGCCAATTATAAATAACGGAGTTTTAAGCTCGTGAGCCATTGCGTTGGTTACGGTTCTCAATCTGTTTTCCTGTTCAATCTGCTTTTTAAGAGTTTTCCAGATAATTACGCTTATTATAATGCCTACTATAATAAAGATTGTAAATACATAGAAGAAGATAAGTAAAATATCTTCCATACACCATTCAAGCAGATTAACCTTTTGAGCATAAATACCCTTGTATACAAAGTTTCCGTATTCGTTGTCAACTGAAATTATATCTTCATAATAAAAAATAAATTCAAGTGGTGCTGTGTAATATAATGAGCCGAAGGGAAAGTCGAAGTATGTATATTCTTGTTTACCCTCTATTTGAGCCAAAAGGTTTTCTATTTCGTATTTGCCAAAGAAAAAATCATTAATAATATAGTTGTCTATGGAGGTTTCGGTTGTTCTTAAAGTTAATTTGTCAATGTTCTTCGGGTTAAGCTCAAAGCTTTCTACAAACTCGCCTTCTCTTTCGTCTGCAAGACCATCAAATTCGGTTGTTTTAAATATTTCAACCTTAGATGGCTTTACATCAAGTATATCGTGATAATATTCCGAACAGAAAAGTCTGTAAATCTTACCGTCAGAATCAGGCTCAGCGGAAAGATATTCAGAGATTTTATTATACTGCTCATCTGTCATTGAACTGCGAAAATCTTCGTAATCAATTAAAAGACCTGTATTAGGCTCCTTGTTTTGCCAATATGCATTAGCTGAAATTGCATTTTTTCTTTCTGCAACAAGCTTGTTGGTGTTATTGTCAAAAAGAAATAATTGAACATTATTAATATAGCCAAAATTAAAATTATGATTTATAATAGCCAGTTGTTTTTCAGGTTCAAGGTTAGATGTATTTCTTACTGTTGAGCCTATGTAGCCTTCAAAGCAGGTTGTAAGCTGGCTGAAAATAATTTCCTGTTTATTTTTGCAGGCTACTACGGTAAAAAATATAAACATAGCCATACTTAAAGTAAAAAGTGAAGTTGCAATAATTGCAAATAATCTGCGTTTTTGTTTTTTTAGCTTATTTGAAATTGCCACAGGTCGCTCAGATGCGTTTTTGCGGGTTTGATTGTCGTGTTTATTATTTTTCATTATACTTCTCCTATTTTGTATCCTCGTTTAATTACTGTTTTTATAAGCTTTGAGTTGTTGCCAAGCGATTTGCGTAGGTTTTTTATATGGGTATCGAGAAGTCTGTCGTTTGAACAGCCGTCGTATCCCCACACACGCATTACAAGTGTATCTCTTGACACAACGCTCCCCTTGTTTTCTAGCAAGGTTTTAAGTACAACAAATTCTTTAGCCGGAAGATTTATTTCACAACCGTCAGATGTTACTATTCCGTTGTTTGGATTAAGGGAAAGTGAACCAACACTCAAAACAGGGGAGTGTACAAGCCCTTTTGCTCGTTTTATAAGTGCGTTTACTTTGTTGTAAAAAACCGGCAGAGAAAAAGGCTTTACAATATAATCATCACAGCCCAAAGCATAGCCGTTTAAAATATCATTTTGGTCACAGCGGGCGGTAATGAACATAATGGGTACATCGCTAAAGCGGCGAACCTCTCTGCAAATTTCAAAGCCATCAAGCAGCGGTAGCATAACATCAAGCAAAAGAAGGTCGTATGAATTTTCGTAAGCAAGAGCTACTCCGCTTTCGCCGTCATCAGCAGTATCTATATGTATAGTGTTACAGCTTTTTTCAGCAAAGTAATCGCAAATCATTTCGCAAATATTTTTGTCATCTTCAACAAGCAAAATTTTATACATTGTTTCACCTCCGAGTGTATAATAACACGGCAATCTGTAGTTTATCTGTTGTTATTTTACATTATACTATTATTTTTTTCAATATTAAGAAGTTTGTGCTTGTTCTTTTGAAAATATTACAATTTTGTGATGAAATCTTGAACAATTAGGGGCTGCATAAATACCAAAAAACTGTCATAACAGAGAAATTTATTTATAGTTTTGACATTATATAAAACCTTATATATAATGATTATGACAATATATGTCAAATAAAAAGGAGAGGATAATTTCATGAAGAAAGCTATCAAAAAATCGGTTTCTATGATACTCGTATTTTTGATGGTGTTCAGCACATTTTCGGTTGTGCCGAGTGAATTTGTACACTCGTACATAGCCAAAGCGGCTGAACTTGTATCATCAACAGTCGGGGCTTCATCAAGTGAAACCTACTCAACAGATGACTTTACTTATACTTTGATTGATGAGTATACTAAAGTCCAGATTTTAAGCTATATTGGCGATAAAACTGATGTTGTGATTCCTGACAGAATCGACGACAAAAAGGTAACATCAATTGCCAATAATGCTTTTAAAAGTAAGCCGATAACCTCAGTTGTTTTCGGTCAGTACCTTGAAACTATAGGCGAGTATGCATTTAGTTATTGTAACAGTCTTACTAAGGTTACAATTAAGGATAATGCAGATGCGGCTATAGCAATTGGCTATGGTGCATTCTATAACTGCCCAGTGCTTGCTGAGGTAGATTTTGGTAATTCTGTTACTTCAATTGGTAACTATGCATTTCAATATTGTTATGAACTTAAGAGTCTTGTATTCCCTGCAACATTAAAAACAATTGGTTATCATACATT
>JAXJSN010000042.1:0-4828 GCA_036310085.1 Ruminococcus sp. | reverse complement strand
TGAACGGAGACGGAAAACAGTTGACAAACCTTCGCCTATAGTGATATCTGTGTTATGAAGTACAGATGAAGTCTTAACATTATTTAACACAAAACCACCGTTAATTTCATAAGTAACCTCACCGGTATCGTGTACGCTTTCAAGTGCAACAATCGTGTATTCAAGCTTATACTTTTCATCGGTTGTGTTGATACCCTCTAATTTATCTACTTTAAAGGTAACAGATTTAATATTATCTATTGTGGTAATAACATCAAAGCAGTTAATGTCATAACCGCCACCACCACTTTTACTTGAATTAAACTTTGCAACTACAATAGAGTTTTTCTTTTTACCGGCATAAATAATAAACTCATCAAAGTTACCCATACCTGAAGCATCAGAATCCATAAAGTACTCTTGGTTTGGTGATGTTTCATCATAACCATCAATTGATGGAAAAGTATCATAACCAACAAGTTTATTTGCAGTTTTTGCATATACTGCAAGCTGTTCGGAAATAAGAGCACAGGAGCGCTGAGCTTGAGATATATTTTGACCCTTTACAGCTATTTGTGATAAAGAGTACAAAGCACTAAGCGAGATAGATGATACTATACCTAAAATAGCTATTGTACATACAAGCTCAACAAGTGTTGCGCCTTTTTTAGATTTAGCATATGTTTTGGAGATACGCTTTACTGTTTGAGATATAAATTTATACTTCATTATACGCCCTCCTATGCCGCTATCTTTGGCTTACTTACTATGCCTGAACAATGTGCAGTATTTTTTTCAGTATAATCAATATATACTGTGACTTCGTAATTTACATACTCAATTGTTGCACCGCTGGCATCCACATAATCGTATGAACCTACATTATCAATTGTGTAATAAACGGAATAAATCTCCTTATCACGACCGGCAACATCATCCGGAGTAATCTGCTCAAGCGAATCATTAGAGAAGGTTTCACCTGAGTAAGATTCCCACGAATTTCTAATCTCATTGCTAAAACTGGTATGTATTTGGTCTTTTAATAAGTAATCACCACTATTTGTAAAAAGTTCATTATACATAGCATCATTCATATTTACACCCGCATCAGGATCAGAAGAAGTGATATTTTCAACATATGTCATAAGAATATCACAGTATTCCTGACAAAGAGATGAGGCTTTATTCTTTTGTGAGCCGTTAGTAATAGATGTATAACTAATAGCAAGACCTGTTGCTGTTGCAGATACTACTATAGCAAGAACTACAATCGCACAAAGCAATTCCATTAAGGAAAAGCCTTTTTTACTTTTAAAATATTTTGATTTAAGGAGCTTTTTCATTAGAAATACCCGCTTTCATCAAATGTAAAGTTGTATTTATATTCATTAGAAACTTTTTTATATTCAGTTGTTCCGTCTTCCTTAACAAGATAATATTTCTGGCTTCCATACCAAGAGTCAGGATCTAAAATATTAATATTACTAGAAGTAATAGGAATAAAATATGTACCGTATTTTATTGTTTTGCCTGTTGGATTTCCATGAGCATCACATAGCACTAATTCAGTATTAGTCGCACCCTCAGGCTTAACAAAATGAATAAGCTGTCCTTTTTGAGTAACTGAGCCGGGTTCATTCGATTTAAATGTAGCATAACATTTAATTTTATCTGCTTCAGTTGTTACTCTTGCTTCTGCTTCTGCATTCAAATCAAAAGTATTAAAGAATAAACCATCACCTGAAAGCTTAGAAGCCGTAATTTTTAGTTGACGACCATATAGTATTGCATTGGTAAACCTAGTATTGTTTGAAAATTTTGCATCAATAGAAGTAGCTTTATAATCTCCTGATAAAGTACCAGAAGCTACATCAAGATCAACAAAATAATCATATTTCTGTTCACTGGTTCTTCTTAAATCCTTAGGAACGCCAGGCTTAACAACCTTACCATCACCTAACCAAAAACAAGGATCTTCCCATGCCTTAATTGCTTTTTTAGAAAGGTCTTCTATAGTTATTGTTGTTTTGATAACTGTAACTTTGCCATCCGGACTTTTACCAGTATCATCATCAATTTCATAATACTGACCAAAGTAAGCCTTAGCCTTATCTGAGAATAAGTCCATTCCGTGCGAATCAGTCCAGTTCTGTATATCCGGAATACCATCATTATTTTTATCTTCGCCCTCATATTGTGGAATCTCATATTCGCCTTTATAAATAGTATATTTTTTACCTGAATACTCTACCATGAAATTATTCATTACAGTTAATTTAATAGTAGTACTATTTTCCTCATAAGGTGAAGGGCAAACATAGAATGAAGAATTAGAATCACTTGCCTTCATAACATTAGAAGCTTTAGTACCCGTACCATTATGATTAGATTCAAAATAATATCCCCAATTTGTTGTAACTTTTCGAACTGATTCACCACAGTCAGGACCAATAGTGAGGACATTATTACTGCTCGACAAATATATTTTACTATTAGACTTAACCTTCATTTCATTTATACTGTACCATAAAAAGTTAAATGATTTACCACAATATAAATCATATCTTGTACCTGAACCAGGCATCTCATTTGGTGCACAATAAATTGAAGTAGTGTTCCATTTACTATAGAACTTAGTATTATCATCGTCATTGCCTGTTAATCCAGTACGAGTTGCACCTGAATTGCTATTAAATACTTTTTTATCTTCGCTAAACTTACCATTATCATATGTAATTAGAATTTTAGCTATATCAGGATATGCCTTGTTTTGATCACCTGCACTCTGAACATTATTAACAGTTGCAGTTTGACCGCTTATAGTAACAAGAGATGAATATAAATTCGAATTGATTATTTCTCTAATATCTGCTGGTAGAGCGTCAATATTACTTGTATCAATAGATGTTAAACTTGGCTTATTAAATAATGAAGCGTATTTTTTTCCATCCAAAGTTAAATTTGTTTCTAATAGATAATAACCAGGTTCAAATTTTCGATTTTGGGTAGAACCAATATATGAATATATTGTTTTCGGAATATATAGTACTACACCGGTTTTGTCCTTATAGGTACTAGCATTATCATATGAAAAAACATAAAGCGAATCACTACTTCTAGCTGCTATATTATTACCTAGTACCAAAAATCTACAATGAAATTGAGTTCCATATACAACATTGTTTGTAAACATAGCTACATTTGTATCTATATTACCATAATCACTTTTATTTTTTAAGTTAAAACTACCTAAAAGATATATACCTTCATTATACGCTTTAAATACAGCTCTCTCTTTATCAGTATCATACTGCAGAGGATCTGTAAATACTAAAGGAAAATGCGAATCAACAGTATAATTGCTCTTATTCATTTTATCTTCCGAATTCAAGTTAGGACGCCAAACTCTAGTTCCATCTTGTATATTAGAGTCCGCAAGCGTACGGTATGTTTGTCCTGAATTATCTGAATACGACTTAAGTAATGTAAAATTAGTTTGCTGACCTACCATCATAAATCGGTTAGATGAACCCGGAATAGGAATTCTCTTTATCTGAGTATTTGAATTACCATAATCCTCTTCAGGAACAACAGCATCTGTTACTACACCATTAGCATCTTCCTCAGGAGCTTCAGTTGACACAACAAAGTCTACTGAAAGGTCGCCAAAGTTTTCTTTACCTGAGTTATAGTCGCCTACAGAACTAAATGATGAAAGTGTTGAATTACCTGAATCATCAACTGAAATTTTGATGTAAGCATCACCGTACTGAATAAAAGAAGGGTTATCTTTAAAGAACTTTTTATAATCCTTTTCATCAATAACGCCATCACCATTTAAATCTCCAAGCTCAGCGGAATAAATTTCGCCGCCCTCAGTTAACTGATAAAAAACATAATAGCCATCGGTACCAAAATCAGGGAACATATTATCAAGCTTACCGTTTTGTACCCAATCCTTAGCTAAGTCAAGAGTACTTTTAGCTGAAACATAAGCCTGACGAGTATTAAGCTCTTCGCCGGTGTCATTTTGCTGTAAAATAGACATTGATAAAAATCCGCCTGTAATAAGTAATAAGAAAACGGACAATGCCATTGCAACAACAAGGGAAATACCTTTTTTGTTAATTATTCGTTTTTTATTCATTCACAATTCTCCTTATTTAATAACTGAGTACATACCAAACATAGCCTGAGCAATTGAGATTACAACAAAGCCTACTACAACAGCAATAACGATTGTCATAGCCGGTGTCATAGCATCTGTCATACGCTGAGTTGCTTCGTTTGCCTGTTCTTCGTACATATCAGCCATTTTTGTAAGTGAATCACCGAGCATACCACTCTCTTCACCTACTCGTACCATTGATACAAACAATGAGTCGAATGCCTTTGGATGTCTTGCCATTGAAATATTAATTGGAGTACCAATTCGTACATCTTCAATTACCTGACCCAAACAGTCAGCCATAAATCTGTTACCAAGTGTAGATTTTGAAAGTTCAAGAGATGCAAGAATATTTACACCTGAGTCTGAAAGTGTAGCCATGATACTTGAAAATCTTGCAAGCTGTGAAAGTCTGATTACTTCACCAATTATCGGAATTTTGAGCTGGAATTGTGCCCACCACATTGCAAAAGCATAGTTATGGTCATAAATTAACTTAATTGCAATAGCAATAGCTACAACAACTGCTACAACTATTAAGCCGTAATGTGTAAGGATATGGGACATACCCATTGTAATCTGAGTCATTGGAGGAAGCTCAGAATCAAAGCTTGCGAATAACTTTTCAAATGATGGAAGTACCATTACACCCATTACAACTACAAGTGCAATTGTAAGTAC
>JAXJSN010000041.1:0-3449 GCA_036310085.1 Ruminococcus sp. | reverse complement strand
ATATAACAAATTCCCTATTCGCCCTTTAAATTGGAACTCTCCTGCTGATTATATTAAAGCTTTTTTGTCTACTGGTGAAGTTTTCTAATTTTGTAACACATCATTGACAAACCTACAAAGACCGCACAATTATTTAATAAGCTGAATTAAATATTTTAATTACAGTTTAGAATAAATAGCTTAATTATGTTGTATTTATTAAAACTAAATGTATTTAAATAGCTTTTAAGTGGTTTTTATATTCTTTTTCTTTAAGGTATTTTTCTTTTGTTGCCAAGCCACCTCTTATATGTCTTTCATTTTTGTTTGTATCAAGAATTTCACGCACTTGTTTATAAAGTGAGGGGTTGAGTTTTTTTAGTCGCTGGCTTACATCCTTATGTACAGTGCTTTTGCTTACACCGAATTTTTTTGCAGCACTTCTCACGGTAGCTTTGCTTTCTACTATATATTCTCCAAGCATTGCTGCACGCTCTTCCACTATACCTTTCACATATATGCCTCCTAATGCTGATAGGAATTATACTAAGAGCGGAAAGTTGTTAATACTATTTAAATTTTCAAAAGTAAGGAAAAGTATCTAAAAACAAACCCTTAGCATAATTATTAATAATAAAATTGTGTTTGGAATAAGTACCATAAACTTGCTAATTTATATGCTTAGAGTTATGTTTATATGATTAGTATTAATTTAGTAATTTATTATAGTGTAGTTTTTTGTAGTCGGAGAATATAATAATATCTATATTGTATACAAGCACAAAAAAATAAGACGATATTATATATATTTGTTGCAATTGATTTAATTTTATTCAAATGATATAATTATAATATGGATTATAGTGTCTTGGTTTAGGTGTAATTTATTTGATTTTTATTTTATTTAATCGCATTTATTGTGATTTTGCCAATATTGCATTTTATAAGTATATTAAATAATTGTGCGGTCTTACTCTTTACTTTTCAGCGTCATTGTTGTATAATTAATTTTATATATTTGTGCAATTAACAGGATTTATACAATAAACCTGTGTACAAGGAGATTATCAGTATGAGAACTATTCCGTTTTCACCGCCCGATATATCACAAGCTGAAATTGATGAAGTTGTAAAAGTAGTAAAGTCAGGTTGGATTACCACCGGCCCTGAAACAAAGCTTTTCGAGCAGCTTATTTCAGATTACTGCCATGTAAACAAAGCAGTTTGCCTTTCTTCGCAAACTTCCTGTGCAGAACTTACTCTAAGAATTTTAGGTATCGGCCCCGGTGACGAAGTAATACTTCCTGCATATACCTATACAGCAACCGCCTCAATTGTATATCATGTAGGTGCAAAGCCTGTTATGATAGACTGCAAATGCGGTAGCTTTGAAATGGATTATGACAAAATGGAAGCCGCTATAAATCATAACACAAAAGCTATTATTCCTGTAGATTTGGCAGGCATCATCTGCGACTATGACAGAATATTTGAAGCTGTTGAACGCAAAAAGAGTGTTTTTAAGCCTAAAAATGAAATTCAGGAAAAATTTGGCAGAGTCATTGTAATGTCTGATGCCGCTCACGCATTCGGTGCTATGAGAAATGGTAAAATGTGCGGTGAAATTGCAGATTTTACAAACTTCAGCTTTCACGCAGTAAAAAATATGACTACAGCCGAAGGCGGTGCCGCTGTTCATAAGCCACACGATGGTATTGATGAAGATGATATGTATAAGCAGTATATGCTACTCTCACTTCACGGGCAGACAAAAGATGCTTTCCAAAAAAATAAAGTCGCATCGTGGGAATACGATGTAGTAGATACTCAGTATAAATGTAATATGCCTGATGTACTTGCGGCTCTTGGTGTAGCACAGTTGTCAAGATATGATTCAATTCTTAAACGCCGTCATCAGCTTATTAATATGTATAACGAGGAGTTTAAGGACCTCCCTATTCAAGTTCTTAACCATTGCGATGAAAACCATCGCAGTAGCGGTCATCTGTATTTTGTAAGATTTATCGGCAAGGATGCTGAGTACAGAAATAAGTTTTACAATATGATGTCTGAGCACGGAATTATGTGTAATGTACACTTTAAACCATTACCTATGCTTTCAGCGTATAGCAAGCGTGGTTTTAATATTGTGGATTATCCAAATGCTTATAATATGCATAAAAACCAGCTGACTCTCCCTATGAATACAACCCTAAACGATGATGATGCATGGTATATTATCGAAACCTTTAAGCAGTGCTTAAATACACTTAAATAATTTAAGTTCAATTAATAATTAAGTCGGCTACTCAATCGTTGAGTAGCCGACTTTTGTGTTTATTTAAATATTATATTAAATAACATAATTGCGTTAGATATATAAATAAAAGCAAGCCTGTATTTCAAGAATTGTCACTATTTGCAACTATTCTGATGTCAACCTTTGTCAACGACTTAATCAATCCCAGTCAATATCATCCATCCTGACAAATTCAGGGTCTGCCTCAACCTCTTCAAGTCTTTTGCGTTCGCCTGGTGTGAGCTTTGTATAATCAGGGTCCCACGCAAGCACGAGCTTTTTGATAAGCTCATATGCAAGGTCCTTGTCGTTGTAAGGGAGCATCTCAATCATTTCTGCAATATGTATTGTTCTATCTGACATAAAAATTACCTCTTATTTGTAAATGTCACCACGAGCACCAATACCAAGAATTAATAATATCTCTACTGTGCCGTCTATATTGTACTTATATATTATGCAATATTGTCCTACTCTTAAACGAAAACGACTGTCCTTATATCCTTGCATAGACTTAATATCACCAACAGAAGGGGATAAAGTCAAGCCTATAATAGCTTTTTTGATTCGCTCTTTTGTAGGTTTATCCATTTGTTTAAGCGCTTTAATTGCACTCTTTTTGAATTGTATTTCAATTATAAAGTTGCTCCTTGTGTATCTTATGCGGTTACATCTTCCACATATTCCAAAATATCCCCCGGCTGACATTCAAGAAGCTTGCAGAGCTTGGCAATAGTGCGAGTGTCAATATCTCCGCCCTCTTTGATTTTCTTAAATGTGGCTTGACCGATGATGTTTTCTTTTTTATCGTGTATGATGTAATGCCTTTGCTCTCCATTAGCTCTAACATTCTATTGTAAATTATTGGCATAAAGTCACCTCGTTTGGTTGTACTTGGGTGCATATCATGTTTAGATGACTTATTATAGTTATGTTTTAGTCTGCGATATACAGTCAAAATTATTTCATCTCTATAAAACAAATCAATTACAAAATCGAATATAAACAGAAAAACCGCATTGAAACAACCTTAAAACGGCTTTCCAATGCGGTTTTGCTATGGAGCTGATAACGGGATTCGAACCCGTGACCTCGTCCTTACCAAACGGTATTTTTACTTTTTGTCTTTTTTAGTGATTTGAAATTATGTAGTGTTTATGCGGCTTTTGGT
>JAXJSN010000040.1:0-20304 GCA_036310085.1 Ruminococcus sp. | reverse complement strand
GTATATTGATTTTATTGAAAAATTTTAAAATTGATGGCTGTATTAAAATTTGATACAGCTTTTCATTTTTATTGAATAGAAAATATGCTTGGTTACGCTTAAAAATATAAGTTATTAAATTATTAAAGTGGGTTCTGCACTAAATGTATGAAAAAAATTGCTTTAGAATTGAGTTGAGTTAATGAGATCAATTTTTATGTTAATTGACTGCATAATTATCTTTGCGTTGGCAAATAGCGTACATTTGTCTGCATTGATATTTCCGTCAGTCTTAATTCCGTTTCTGATAGTTTTGTTTATATTAATAAATATAAGACCTATTCCTCTTGATAAAAAAATCCCGACCAAGCCTTTAAAAATATGCAGGTCAGGGTGCGATTTGTTAATTATTTTTTTAATATCAGTTACGGCTTCAATCATCTTTAATATTTCATTATTTTTCATTCCGTTGCCAAATATCAGACTGAATGTTTTACTCAATATTTTGGTTTTGTTCTTAGTTGAAGCTTTTGTTTTTTGGAACGGTATAATAAGGGTTTATTTAACATCGTTACAACTTGGTATAAGAATAAGAGTTATCGGTGCGTTATGCGGTATGATTCCTATAGCAAACCTGATAGCCTTATTTAAAATAATTAAAACCGCATCAAATGAAGTAAGCTTTGAAACTTATCGCTCCGAGCTTGATAAATCAAGAAAGCATCTGCAAGTTTGCAAAACGAAATATCCGATTTTACTTGTTCACGGTGTATTTTTTCGTGACTTTAAATATGTAAACTATTGGGGAAGAGTTCCTGAGGCACTAATTAACAACGGTGCAACTATTTATTACGGAGAGCATCGTTCAGCGGCATCTGTAGCAGATTGCGGTATGGAATTGGCAGAAAAAATTAAAGAAATTGTAAATAATACAGGTTGTGAAAAGGTTAATATTATAGCTCATTCAAAAGGTGGACTGGATAGCAGATATGCTATATCAAATCTTGGTTGCGAACCATATGTCGCTTCATTAACTACTATAAATACACCGCACAGGGGATGCTTATTTGCAAGATACTTGCTTAACAATATGCCTGAGTCTGTAAAAGAAACAATTGCATCGGGATATAATAAGGCAATGGCTACGGTTGGTGAAAAAAATTCCGATTTTATGGCGGCAGTTAATGATTTGACTGATGAAAGCTGTTCAAAGCTTAACCAAATAATGCCTGACAGCGATTGCATTTATAAGCAGAGTTTTGGCTCAAGACTAAATCGTGCGGTAAATGGTAAGTTTCCACTTAATTTTACTTATCCGCTTGTTAAAAAATTTGGCGGTGAAAACGACGGACTTGTTTCTAAAGATTCGTTTGAATGGGGCGAAAAATTTACATATCTGACTGTAAAAGGCAAAAGAGGTTTATCTCACGGAGATATGATAGACCTCAACAGGGAAAATATTCCTGATTTTGATGTTCGTGAATTTTATGTAAATATAGTTTCCGATTTAAAAAATCGTGGCTTATAATCAGAAGTACAGTTGCTCAAATACTTAATTAAAGGTGTGATAAATTTGTATAACAACCAAATTACAGAGGTTAGCTCAGAGCGTAGTTTGTTTAGTGTAAACTTTAAAGAGCTTTGGAAATATAGAGATTTAATCTTTCTGTTTGTTAAGCGTGATTTTAAAAATTCCTATAAACAAACTATTCTTGGCCCTGTTTGGATTGTTTTAAATCCGTTTTTGTCAACCTTTGTCTTTACAATTATCTTTGGTATTATTGCAAATATTTCAACAGACGGAGTACCTCAGTTTTTATTTTATATGTCCGGTAATATTTTGTGGGGATTTTTCGCTAGCTGTCTTAACCGAGCATCTGCAACTTTTTTAGGAAATGCCAGAATATTTAGCAAGGTGTATTTCCCAAGACTTTCAATGCCAATTGCGGGAATTATCTATAATTCGGTATCCTTTTTCGTGCAGTTCTCCGCTTTTCTAATTCTTGCAATAATTTATATGTGCCTTGGCAGTGGTGTGCAAATAAATTTATGTGCGTTACTCTTGCCGTTGCTTTTAATTATTACGGCACTTTTGGCTACAGGTTGCGGATTAATTATATCTTCAATAACTACAAAATACAGAGATTTAACTGTATTAGTATCCTTTGGTGTTTCGCTTTGGATGTATATTACACCGGTTGTCTATCCTGTTTCGCAAATTTCAGCGGATTACAGATGGATTGCTTTGCTAAACCCCGTAGCTCCAATAGTAGAAACATTCAGATACGCTTTTTTAGGCTCAGGGATATTTCCTTGGCAGTACCTTGTGTTAAGTGCTGTGATTACTGCAATCGTACTTGCGATTGGTATAGTCGTATTTAATCAGGTTGAAAAGAATTTTATAGATACGGTATAATAAAATGGATGAAAATTGTGTTATTAAAGCGGAAAACTTAAAAAAAGAATACAGACTCGGAGTTATCGGCACAGGAACACTTCGCAGAGATTTGCAAAGCTGGTATGCACGAAAAACAGGCAAGGAAGACCCAAACCGCAGAATAGGTGCTAAGGGTTTTGACTCAAATGAAATTTTTCCTGCTCTTGATGGTATTGATGTTGAAATATACAAGGGCGAAAGGGTTGGAATAATTGGTGCCAATGGTGCCGGTAAATCAACCTTTTTAAAGATTCTTTCAAGAGTTACAACCCCAAGTGCCGGCAGATTGCGTTTTCGTGGCAGAGTTGCAAGTATGCTTGAGGTTGGTACAGGCTTTCACGGAGAGCTTACCGGCAGAGAAAATATTTACCTTAACGGTGCTATTCTGGGAATGACAAAGGCGGAAATATCAGAGAAGATAGATAAAATTATTGAGTTTTCGGAATGTGAAAAATTTATTGATACACCGGTAAAGCGTTATTCCTCGGGTATGTTTGTAAAGCTTGCTTTTGCTGTTGCGGCTCATCTTGATGCAGAAATAATGGTAATGGATGAGGTTTTGGCAGTAGGTGATATGCAATTTCAGCAAAAGTGCCTTAAAAAAATGCGTGAGCTTGCCTCAAATGAAAATCGTACTGTTTTATATGTTTCGCATAATATGACAACTATTCGTCATCTTTGCAATCGTTGCATTGTGCTTGACCATGGTAAGATTATTTTTGATGGCGATGTTGATGACGCAATAAAAATATATTTAGGTGGAGATGATAAGGATTTTGTAGCTCTTGATTATACCGATAATGCAAACAGAGAAACAGCTCAGCGACAGGATGTTCAAATTATCTCGGCTAAATATAGCGGTAAAACAGATAATATATTTTACGAAAATGAAAAAATCCCACTTGAATTAACTTGGAAAAATCTCGCTGATGTTCAAAATCTTTGTCTGCGAGTAGAAATAACCGACAATCACCGTTACCCTGTTACTGCTTTTGTTATAGAGGATTTTTATTCAGGTAAAGCAGGAGAGGTAAAATCTCAGAAATTTATGCTTAATGTTGCACCAATCGTTCGTGGTGGATATTATACCAAATATGTTATGTATAACAGAAAATCAGATACATTACCTTATGAAACTCTCGATACAGTAAAAGGTCTTACTTTTCGCAAGCGAAAGTCAAATACTAACAAGCTGGGTTGGCAGAAACAATGGGGAAGTATTGAGGTTGATAAAATTGAACTGGAATAATTATGTTAAAGAAGGATTATATGAGCAAATTTAATTTTTATTTTAA
Source organism: Ruminococcus sp. (assembly GCA_036310085.1). Lineage (GTDB taxonomy): Bacteria > Bacillota > Clostridia > Oscillospirales > Acutalibacteraceae > Ruminococcoides. The sequence continues at coordinate 16,593 of JAXJSN010000040.1, read as the reverse complement.
TAAATACTTGGAGTCTGTTTCGGAAATTCAAAAAGAGTATTTACAAAAGCTTTATTGTGATGCTAAATATATCAGAATTTTTGATAAAGAAGATATTGTGCTTGCTATAAATGGAAAGCTTAAGGATACAGAATATAAATATTCTGTAAAAGCATATTCTTTTACAAGCGGAGATTTTAAATATGAGGTTGAATTTGAGCAAGGATATTTTCCTTTGTACTTTTCTTATGTCGGCATAAATAAAAAAATCGCTATAATCTGCAAAACAAAACCTTTGTCTGTCGGAGATGCCATTGAGTACGAAATAGATGTCTATAACGGCAAAATAATAAATACAAGAACCTTGCCTTGCAACGAAAGTATATTGATTGCTGATTTTACCAAGGCTAATAATCAAATAAAATCGGTTGTCAGCGATTTGACTATAGATAACGCTTGCAATAAAGTTCGTTGGATTTTTAAAGAACGACCAATAAGCGTAAAGCTTGAACAAAAAGCTTTAGAGGCTGTATATTCTGATTTTCAGGAAACAATTGTAATTGTAGCCGAAGACGAAAAGCAGGGTAAAGGTGTTTATCTCTATAATTTAGATGGCAGTTACAGGCTAAAAATTGAAATTCCTCAGGGATATAAGCTGTTATCGCATCCTCCTTGCTTTAATCACTCGGTAGAGGGCTATGCCTTAACTCTGCTTTTACATAATCCGTTACTAAGTGATGATGCATTGTTGTATATGATAGTTCCCGATAACGGTGACTTGGTGTATAAAGGAATTACACGATAGAAGTTTTATTTAATAAGGTCATTATTTGCATAAAATGGGTGAGAGGTACTCGCAAAAAAAGGGGTTGTAGCAAACGCTACAACCCCTAAGTACTGTAATCATCTCAGTATAAAACTAAAATTTGGGCGTACTTCAACACTCTACACAAGATGAAAATTTTACTTCTCAACTAACTTCCATTCATCGTTGTCTTTTTCAAAAATCAAACTAAAATCAGCATTTACATAAATGCCAACATATCCAACTGTTACCTTTGCAAAAGTAATTTCTACCCATGATGGCTCAAATTGATAATTTTTTACATCATATTGTAACTGTTTTTTGAATTTTTGTTCACTGTCTTTTTGTGCAAGATTATCAATTAAATTAAATTCTGTAAAAAAACGAATCAGAAAGTCTCTGGATACAGAATTCACACCATAAAACTCTATTCCCGTTTCAGCATCAGTAATCACATCTGGTAGCACATTCATCTCCTGTATATCTTTAACTAAATTTGAAAAGTCAAATCTATTTAATGGAAAATTGTTATTCATAGTATTTTCTCCTCCAACTTCAAATTTGTGGATCTCAACTTATACGCTTTTAAATTACAGCAACTAGTCAATGTTCTGTCTAAGTTAGCAACTGTAAAAATAAAATAGCACTGAAAAAGGGAAAATCTTGCGATTTTCCCTTAACTTAACGATATTACTATTATTCAGCGTCTTTTTTCTTTGCAAAGCAATCGCTGCAGTAATAGCTCTTACCTTCCATTGGCTTAAATGGAATCTTAGCTGTGCCGCCGCACTCAGCACATGTAGTTTCAAAAAACTCACGGCCTGACTTTACAGCATTCTTACGAGCCTGTCTGCAATTTTTGCAACGCTGTGGTTCGTTTACAAAACCCTTTTCAGCGTAAAACTCCTGCTCTCCTGCAGTGAAAACGAATTCGCTTCCACATTCCTTGCAAACTAATGTCTTGTCTTCGTACATAGGTAATTACCTCTCTTTATATGGTTTTGCCCTCAAACATTAAGAGGACATATTTCGGAATCGTATTTTTTTTCTTGCTCTTGATAATGCATTATCAGCGGATTTTTCAGATATGGAAAGCTTTTGAGATATTTGCTTGTAGCTTAGTCCTTGACTGTACAACATAAGAACATCAAACTCACTTTTTGAAAGCATTGATTTAAGCTTATTGATAAGCGATTTATAATATTCCTTGCACAGCATTATCTCTTCAGGATTTTGCGTAAAATCTTCAAATGCATCACAAAATTCCTCAATATTTACAATATTATAACCGGGAATAATTTTAAGTGCATTTGATTTGCGGATAATTGAAATGAATCTTCTTTCTACAATCAAAGACATATAGCTTTTAAAGGTTGCCGGAGAATTGCAATCAAAAGTTCTGCATGAAAACAGAAGTCCCAGCAAGCCTTCCTGAACAAAATCATTATGCTCGTAGCCTTCAACAGAGAATTTGCGAGCGATATGGTTTATTATGCCTAAATAGCGAAAAGAAAGCTCTTCGAATGCGGTGTTATTACCGTCTTTTACAAGTTTTGCAAGGTCGTTGTCGGAAAGCAAATTAAAAGAATTTACATTATTGCTCATTAAAGCCCTCCAGCATACTGATTCCCTAACAAAATAATACAATATAATAGCTAAATTGTCAATACATATATTCTAAGTTTTGCAAAAATAAATATTCCAATAAAAAATAATTAGTAAAAATAAACATATAATTATAAGAAAAATGACAAATTACCTTGTTAATAGGGTGAAATAATGTTATAATTCATATATAATTTGTACAAAAGGGAGATAGTTGCTATGGTTGTAGGGTGTAATAGCTTTGGCTTGAATGGTATGGACGGATACAGAATAGAGGTAGAGGCATCAGCCGAAAGGGGACTCCCTGCTTTTGATTTGGTTGGTTTACCCGATGCGGCTGTAAAAGAAAGCCGTGACAGAGTTAAAAGTGCATTAAAAAATTGCGGCTTTAAATTTCCGTCGGCTCATCTTACAATTAATCTTGCTCCTGCCGATATTAAAAAGATTGGCCCTATTTACGATTTGCCTATTATGGTTTGTATTTTAAAGCTTTTGGGGCAAATTGTGTCGGATATTTCGGATTCTGCGTTTATCGGAGAGCTTTCACTTGGCGGAAGTGTCCGTGGTATAAACGGCGTATTGCCTATGGTTATAAAGGCGAGGGAATGTGGTATAACCAAAATGTATGTGCCTGCCGCAAATGCAAGCGAGGCGGCTGTGGTAGACGGTATAAATGTTTATCCTGTAAGTGATATTCTTCAGTTAAAGAATTATCTTAACGGTCAAGAGGTTCCTATGCCGGCAGTTCCTGTAAAGCATACTGAATTTGAGGCAGATAAATTTATCCCTGACTTTTCGCAGGTTAAGGGTCAGCTTGAGGCAAAGCGTGCTTTGGAGATTGCCGCCGCAGGCAGTCACAATTTACTGCTTATAGGCCCTCCGGGTTCAGGTAAAAGTATGCTTGCTAAGCGAGTACCGTCTATATTGCCTGATATGAATTTTGATGAAATGATTGAAACTACAAAAATTCATTCAATTGCAGGTACACTCAGAAATGACGGACTTGTAACGCAAAGACCGTTTCGTGCTCCGCATCATACCGTAACAGCTGTTGGCTTAGGTGGTGGCGGAACAGGGTCAATTCGTCCGGGTGAAGTATCTCTTGCTCATAACGGAGTTTTGTTTTTGGACGAGCTTCCCGAATTTTCACGCACCGCACTTGAAGTGTTGCGACAGCCTATTGAAGATTCTGTTATTACAATTTCTCGCTCCGGTCAGGCTTGTACCTATCCTTGCTCCATTATGGTTATTGCGGCGATGAATCCTTGTCCTTGCGGATATTATGGCGACTCTACTCACAAATGCACCTGTAACGATAATAAAATAAGTCGTTATCTCAGCAAAATTTCAGGCCCGTTGCTTGATAGATTTGATATTCATGTTGAAGTACCGCCTGTGAAATTTGATGAACTCAGAGATACCGAGCAAACCGAGTCTTCTGCGGAAATCAAAAAGCGTGTTGATGCGGCAAGAGAAATTCAGCGAGAACGATTTAAGGGTAGCTCTACATTTTGCAACGCAAGAATAAACGCTGAGCAGTTTGAAAAATTCTGTATCATAGATGATAAGGCAGAAAAAACTCTTAAAAAAGCGTTTGACAGTATGGGGCTTACTGCAAGAGCGTATAACAGGGTTTTAAAGGTAGCACGAACAATTGCAGACCTTGAGCAATCTGAGATTATAAAATGTGACCATATACTTGAGGCAGTTCAGTACAGAAGCCTTGACAGAAAGTATTGGCAAAATCATTAAGTTTAATTATACATTTATATATTGTTGGTTTTAGCTTTAAACTCTCGACAAATACAAGCCAAGTATGCTATAATAATATATCATATTAATGGAGGTTTTAATTATGAAAATCAAAAGAGATTCTATTATTGGCGATGTTTTGGATAAGTATCCTGAAACAGCAGAAATTTTCTTTAGCATAGGTATGCACTGTCTTGGCTGCCCTGCTTCCCGTGGCGAAACAATTGAAGAGGCTTGTCAGGTTCACGGTGCAGATATTGATGCTCTTCTCGTTCAGCTTAATGCTGAAGTTGAATAATGAACGGGAATAAAAATTCAATAATAGATGACCGTCTTCGCCTTTGTGCAAGCTTTGTGCGTGACGGTAGTCGCCTTGCAGATATCGGCACAGACCATGCCTATTTACCGGTGTGGCTGTGCCGTATTGGCAAGTGCAGTTGTGCAATTGCGGCAGATGTAAACCCCGAGCCTCTTAAAAGGGGATACGAAACAATTGCAGATGCAGGTATGACCGACCTTGTAAAAACAAGATTAAGTGATGGTCTTAAAGAAATTAATATAGATGAAGCAGATGATATTGTAATTGCAGGAATGGGCGGTGAGCTTATTGCAAAAATTATTTTGGAGTCTGCTTTTAAAAATGATAGCTCAAAGCATTTTATTTTGCAGCCGATGACAAAAAGTGAATATCTTATAAAATGGCTTTGCGATAACGGCTTTTCTATTATTAAACAGGATTGCTGTGTAGCGGCTAAAAAGTGCTATACTGTTATACTTGCAAAGTATACAGGAGAGGCTATTAGCTGTGATGAAATGTATTATTATATTGGCAAGCTTAAGCCTGAGGAAAACGAAATTCACAGTTTGTTTGTACAAAATCATATTACACGACTGTTAAAAAAGGCTAAGGGCGACATACATTATTCTGAGCTTGCAGATGAGCTTAAGGAATTACTGAATAAATCACGCTAAAAGCTGTTAGCACATCTTGTTTGCATATTTTCCGCCAGCTTACCCAAAAAATCTGACGGCACAATATGTATAAACGATTTAATCAGTGCTTACTTTAATAAAAGGATTGTAAAATGATAAAAATTAAAAATATTATAGATTTTTTTGAAACCTTTGCACCAACCGAGTCTGCAATGGATTTTGATAATGTAGGCTTGCTTGTTGGCGATAAAAATACAGCTGTAACTAAGGTTTTGCTTGCACTTGATATTACTGCCGAGGTAGTTTTAGAGGCTGAAAAGCTTGGCTGTGAGCTTATTATAAGCCATCACCCTGTTATTTTCAGCCCGTTAAAAAAGCTTGATAAAAATTCTGTTGTGTACTTACTTGCCCAAAAAAATATATCGGCATTATGTATGCATACAAATCTCGACCTTTCAACTAAGCTTGGAGTTAATACCTGCCTTGCAAATGCAGTGGGTATAAAAAATCCTGTTTTAAGCGTGACAGGCGAGTGTCTTTTTTATGGTCAGCTTGAAAGTGAGCTTTCTATGGAAGATTTTGTGCGTAATTGTAAATCAGCTCTTGATTGCAATGGACTTAGATATTCCGATTCAAAAAAGCTTGTAAAAACCATAGCAGTATCTTCGGGTTCAGGTGGCTCAAATATATTTGCAGCGGCAAAGCTTGGTGCAGATGTGCTTGTAACAGGAGAAATTAAGCATCACGAAATTAATGCCGCAAATGAACTGGGCGTTAATATTGTTGATGTGGGACATTTTAAAAGTGAAGATATTGTAATTTTACCGCTTATTAATATGCTTTCTGCCGAATTTTTAGATATTACTTTTACAAAATCGACAGTTTACAGCGATAAAATTAAATATCTATAATTTTTGTGTTTGAAAATAAAATATTTGTTGCATAAAATATTACAATTTGATATAATGATATGGTAAATAACTATATGTGGTGGTATGCTCTGTTACGCACGGGTATATAACTGTTAAAAATATACTGTTTTCTATGCTCGAAATGCGTTTGAGCACTTGCTTTTATCTATCACAAAATGAGGGTTACTTTTTATGAGAATTAGAAAAAAGAAATGGGCTGAACCGGAACTTGCTGTCTGCGACTTTTTTGTGCAGAATCCGGAGGAGAATGCAGGTAAATGGAAGCTTGCATTTAAAAAAGAACAGCCACTATATCTTGAAATAGGTTGCGGCAAGGGTGGCTTTGCAGGTCAGCTTGCGTTGCAAAATCCTGATAAAAATATAATTGCAGTAGATATTAAAATAGATATGCTTGGTGTTGGAAGAAGAAATATTGTAAAGCTTTTTGAAGATGCAGGGAAAACTTCCGATGATATAGATAATCTTTTACTTGTAAACTACAATGTTGAAAAGCTTAATAATATTATCACTTCTGAGGACAAAATTGACAGGCTTTATATAAATTTCTGCAATCCGTGGCCTAGACCAAAGCATAATAAACGCAGACTTACATATTTTAAAAAGCTTGAAATGTATAAGTCTTTTTTACAAAAAGACAGCGAAATCAGATTCAAAACAGATGATGAAGATTTATTCAACGATAGTCTTGAATATTTTGAGCAAAGCGGCTATGAAATTATTTACATTACTCGTGATTTGCACGCAAGCGATGTAAAAGATAATATCCAGACTGAGCACGAAAAAATGTTTTCGGCTGAGGGTATAAAAATTAAATACTGCATAGCTAAACAAAAGTAATATTGATTATTGAATTTTATAAAACAGGAGGCGAGCAGTATGAATATAAAAGCAGTACTATCAGTTGCAACAGCTACAGTGTTATTCGCAACTATTGCCTGTGGTTGTGATATTACAGATTTTGGTACGGAAAATCTGCTTCGCCCCCCTAAAGCAATGGGAGATGAAGCAGAAATAGAACAACTTATTTCTGCTACAGCAAAAAAAGGATATGTTTTAAAATATCCCAAAAGCGGTAATTACAGAAGTGCAATTGTTATGACTGACCTCGACAATGATAAAATTGACGAGGCTGTCGCCTTTTATCGTGAAGTTGACAGCACAGCTATTGTAAATATGCTTATTATGTATTCAGATAAAGGTAAATGGAAGGCTTCAAATACTATTGCTGTTGAAACTACCGATATTGACAGCATTGATTTTGCTGATATTGACGGCGACAGTACACAGGAAATTATTTTAGGTTATTCTACATTCAGTATAAATATAAATAAGCTTTCCGGCTTTAAATATAAAAACGGAAAAACTTTAGAAATAAAATCAGGACAAAATTACAGCTCTTTTTATTGTGGTGACTTTGATGCAGACGGTGTAAGTGAGATTATGTCGTTGCTTATGTATACAACCGAAAATGAGGCAAGTGCTACAATGATTGATTATAGTGCTAAGGAAAATACGCTATATTCAAAAGCAACTGTAGTAATGGATCCAAATGTAATAAAATACCATAATGTATGTATAATGGATATAGACTCAAGTATAAAGGGTATTGTGGTTGACGGTACTAATGTACTTGATGAGATGAGCACACAGATTATTTATTTTAATAATGAAATGTCGTTGCTTAGAAATCCGCTATATACTGAAAAATCAGCTGATAAGGCAACAAATATATCAAAACGCAATAATTTTGTTTTTTCTCAAGATATAGATAAGGATGGATTTATTGAATTTCCAATAACTACAAAACAATCCTATAGCAAGGGAGAAGATGAAAAAACAGTTGCTGATAAAATTAGTTGGGAATCTTTTGTTACCGTAAATGAAACAACTGTAAAAAAGCTTGAAGTTGTTGCGAACTATGAATATGATTACATCTTTAAATACTCAGAAAAATGGTCCGGAAATACTATTACTGCAAGAATAGATACAGATGAAAGAAAAATGACTTTCTATACTTGGAATGGTACTGTTCCTGATTATGTTCTTTTTGAAATAAAGGTGTTTGATATAGATGAGTGGGAGCTTGGCAGAGATATTGACGGCTACACTCTTATAACTAAAGATGATAAATACGCTTTTACATTTAACAATGTAAATAAAGAAAGTCAGTATTCGCTTACTGACGATGAGATAAAGACTGCTTTTTCGCTTTTGACTAAAGCGGATGTGTAACAGATTATACGGAGGTTTTTATATGAAAAAGATACTTGTTTGTGAGGATGAGTCAGCAATCCGTGACTTTGTGGTTATCAACTTAACTCGTGCCGGTTATGATGTTATTGAGGCTGACTGCGGTGAAATGGCTCTTAAAAAGTATGAGGAGCATGATGGCGATTTTGATGTTGCTATTCTCGATGTAATGATGCCGGGTATTGATGGTTTTCAGGTTTGTAAGGAGCTTAGAAACCGCAATGGCGGAATTGGTATTATTATGCTTTCTGCAAAAACTCAGGAGATGGACAAGGTAACAGGCTTAATGCTAGGTGCCGATGACTATGTTGCAAAGCCATTTTCTCCAAGTGAGTTACTTGCTCGTGTTGATTCTCTTTACAGAAGGGTTGCACTTGCTCAGGCACATACCGAAAATAATTTTAAAGAGGAGCTTAAATCAGGTGAGTTTACACTCAACCTCAGAAACCGTGCTTTATTAAAGAACGGCAAGATGATAGAGCTTACTCAGGTAGAATTTCAGATTATGGAATACTTTTTCTCTAATCCAAATGTTGCTCTTGACAGAGTAGATATTCTTAACCATGTATGGGGTGATGCATATGTGGGCGAAGATAAAATTGTTGATGTAAACATCAGAAGACTTAGAATGAAGGTTGAAGATGAGCCTTCTAATCCAAAATATATTATTACTGTTTGGGGTCTTGGCTATAAATGGGATGCCAACGCTAATTAAATATTACTAAATTAAAAAGGAGGTAACAGCAATGACTAAGGGTATAACAAGAAGATGGATGCTTAACACGCTTAGCGTAATTCTTACAATCATTATCCTTATAGTTGTAAGCCTTATATTTGTTGTTACATATCTTTTTCAAAGCAGTGTAAGACAAAGTTTAAATTCAACTTGTAACGAGCTTTCGATAGTATTTTCAGGTTATAAAAGCGACAGTTCAAGTACATTTACTGCTTTGGCTCGTGATTATGTTGAAAATTTTGATAATAAAGAACAAATGTCGGTTGCGGTAATCAATGCTTCGGGCAGAATTGTTATGACTTCAACAGGTTTTACTCCAGAAGAAAAGGTGACAATTCCTGACTTTGAGTCTGCAAAGACAAATGGCGATGGATATGCTTTTTGGAGTGGAAAGCTTGATTCAGGCGAAAGTGCTATGAGCCAAACAAGAATAATCACAAACAACAACGGAACAGTTGTTGGTGGTATTAGATATATAGTATCTATGGACCCTGTTAATAACAGAATTTTAGTTATTTCAATTCTGTTTGTAGTTGCAGGATTGGTGATTATATGGCTTGTAATTTTGTCGGGTCTTATGTTTATTCGCTCAATTGTAAAGCCAATACGAGAGCTTTCAGAAATTGCAGATAAAATTGCTCACGGTGATTTTTCTGCATCTGAAAAAATTGAGTATAAGTATGATGACGAAATCGGAGATTTGTGCAATGCCGTAAGTGATATGGCTAAGGATTTACAGACCACCGAGCAAATGAAGAACGACTTTATATCACGAGTTTCTCATGAGCTTCGTACACCGCTTACTGCAATTAAGGGCTGGGCAGAAACAATGCAGCTTTCTGAAAAAGGCAAGCTTGACCGTCGCACTTTTGATAAGGGTATGTCTGTTATTAGTAAAGAAAGCTCACGACTTACCGGTATTGTTGAGGAGTTGCTCGACTTTAGCAGAATCCAAAGCGGCAGAATGGTTCTTATGAATGAAAAGCTTGACATTCTTGCTGAATTTGATGAAACTGTTTACATTTTAAAGGAAAGGGCAGTAAAGGAGGGCAAGCATCTTCTTTATGATGACCCTGAGGTTGTATATCCTGCTGTTTATGGCGACAGAAACAGACTTAAGCAGGTATTTATTAATATACTTGACAATGCCTTAAAATACACTCCTCGTGGTGGAGTAGTTGCGGCACAGGTTATTCATTCAAAGGATGAGCCGGATATTATAAAAATCATTGTAACAGACTCAGGTTGTGGTATTTCCGCTGAAGACTTGCCAAAGGTAAAGGAAAAGTTTTACAAAGCAAATCAAAATGTTGGTGGTTCGGGAATTGGTCTTGCTGTTGCTGATGAGATTATGAATCTGCATAAAGGTTCTCTTGATATTGAAAGTGGAGAGGGTGTAGGTACAACTGTTACTCTTACTTTCCCAATTTATAAAGAGGGCGAAGAGCAGAATATGCCTGAAAATGTAAAAATTTAAGATGATGGAAGTTTACACACGCAATTCGAGTGTATGATTTAATAATTTAAAAGTTTCGGTCCAACCTTTACAAAGGCTGGCAGGTCAAGGACGGAGTCCTTGCAGGTTTTAAGGACAGAGTCCTTAACAATATGCTTTTTTAAAAATTCCGTTATTAACGGAATTTTTAATTAATCCATTTTAGGTTACAGGGCTTCGCCCTTTAAAATCCCACAAGGGGTTTCACCCCTTAACCCCGATAAATTTTTAATTTCGGGTATAAAAGTATTAATATTATATGATGTTGTCTGCACAAAATGAGTGCAGGGCATTCGCTTTTATATTTTAGGAAAGGTGAAGATATGGCTGATAATAAAACTAAAAAAATTACATCAATAGGCGGCAGTGCTCTTATTGAGGGTATTATGATGCGTGGCCCTAAGCGTACTACAGTTTGTGTGCGTACAGGCGAAAACGATATTTACAGCGAGGATGTTAGTATTACCACAATTCCTGAAAAATGTAAGCTGTTTAAGCTTCCGTTTTTCAGAGGAATTGCAGGTCTTATTGATTCTATGCGACTTTCTTATAAATCTCTTATGCTTTCAGCCGATAAGGCTATTGAATCAGGCGAAATCGAAGAGGAAGAGCCTTCTAAATTTGAAAAATGGCTTGATAAGGTATTTGGCGACAAGCTTGTAAGTGTCCTTATGGTGCTTGCATCTGTTCTTGGATTTGCGTTTGCTATCGCCTTGTTCTTCTTTGTGCCATCACTTCTTTTTGATTTTTCAGCAAATTTCATTCCTGCGTTTAAGGGCGAGGGAGAGCTTGCTGTATTCTGTAAATCAGTTTTTGAGGGCGTTTTAAAAATAGTACTTTTCCTTGTATATATTGTGCTTTGTTCACAAATGACAGAAATGAAGCGTGTATTTATGTATCATGGTGCAGAGCACAAGGCTATTTTCTGTTACGAAAATGAGGAAGAGCTTACTGTCGAAAATGTAAAAAAACAAACTCGTTTTCATCCTCGTTGCGGTACAAGCTTTATGATACTTATGCTCATTGTCGGCATTGTTATCGGCTTGTTTGTGCCTGTTGCACCATTTGGAATTGGATTTCTTCGTCCGGTGATTAAAATTCTTTTATTACCTGTTTCTTGCGGTATTGGTTATGAGCTTATCAAAATTTGCGGTAAGCACGATAATGCTTTTACAAGATTTATTGCAGCTCCGGGCTTATGGGCACAGAGAATTACTACTAAAGAGCCTGACGATAAGATGATTGAAGTTGCAATCAAAGCAATCACAGCAGTTATTCCTGACGACGGTTCAGATATTGTGAGTAAATAAATGAAAGTAAAGCAGTTTTATAAATATATTGAAAATTCACTTGCCGAGATTGCAGTTGACGACCCTGCTTTTGAAGCACAGTGCATTATGGATTATGTTTTTGGCTTTGACAGAATTGCCTTGATTACTCACGGAAGCGATGAGTTGTTAGATGAAAATATAAAAAAAGTCGATGAAATTGTTCTCAGAAGAAAAAAATACGAGCCTTTGCAGTATATTTTGGGTAAATGGAACTTTTTTGGTTTCGATTTCGAAGTGGGCGAGGGCGTGTTAATTCCTCGTGACGATACTGAAGTCGTGCTTGAGCTGTGTTTGCAATATCTTGATACTCTAAAAAAAGATATAGTAAAGGTTGTTGACCTTTGTGCAGGTAGCGGTGCAATTTCGGTTGCAATTCAAAAAATAAGCAAAGCAGATGTAACCGCTGTTGAGCTTAGCGATAAAGCATATAATTTTCTTGAAAAAAATATAAAACTAAATAATGCTTTTGTTACACCATTTAAAGGTGATGTTTTTAATTGTTTTAAAGAATTTAAAGATAATAGCATTGATTTAATTGTTTCAAATCCACCTTATATTATCAGTAGTGATATTGCCGACTTGCAAGCAGAGGTAAAACAAGAACCTGCAATGGCACTTGACGGTGGAGCTGACGGATATGATTTTTACAGAGCTATCGTTCGTGATTGGAGCAGTAAAATAAAAAAAGGCGGTTGCCTTGCTTTTGAACTTGGTGAAGGTCAAGCTGAATATGTTTCCAATCTTATGATAAATGCAGGATTTAAAAACATCCGCATATCAACGGATTTAGGCGGTGTGCAAAGGGCGATTATCGGGACTTTGCTCGATTAACAAAAATTATGTTCTGTTAAAAATAAACTTTTTGTGTTACAATAGTTCAGACGCTGTTTTTGATATATTTATTATATAACTAAACAGTAAAATCCTGAATCGGAGGTACATTAAAATGGCAGTAGATAAGAATAAGGCGTTGGAAACAGCCCTTGCTCAAATAGAAAAACAATTCGGTAAAGGTGCAGTAATGCGTCTTGGCGAAAATAAACATATGAGTATTGACCACATCTCTACAGGCTCACTTTCACTTGATTTGGCTTTAGGTATAGGTGGTCTTCCAAGAGGTAGAATTGTTGAGATTTATGGCCCTGAATCATCAGGTAAAACAACACTTTCACTTCATTGTATTGCAGAGGGTCAAAAAAATGGCGGTAATGTAGCTTTTATTGATGTTGAGCATGCACTTGACCCTACATATGCGGCAGCACTTGGTGTAGATGTTGATTCATTGCTTGTGTCACAGCCTGATACAGGTGAAGATGCTTTGGAAATTGCAGAAGCTCTTATCCGAAGCGGTGCTATTGATGTAATTGTAATCGACTCGGTTGCGGCTCTTGTTCCAAAGGCTGAAATTGAGGGCGAAATGGGCGACAGTCATGTTGGTTTACACGCAAGACTTATGTCACAAGCACTCAGAAAGCTTACCGGTGCAATCAATAAATCAAACTGCGTTGCTATTTTTATCAACCAGCTTCGTGAAAAGGTTGGTGTAATGTTTGGTAACCCTGAGGTAACAACAGGTGGTCGTGCGTTAAAGTTCTATAGCTCTGTGCGTATTGATATAAGAAAGACAGATGTTATCAAAGTTGGTGGCGAGCAAATTGGTAACCATACTCGTGCAAGAGTTGTAAAGAACAAGCTTGCTCCGCCATTTAGAGAGGCTGAGTTTGATATTATGTACGGTGAGGGTATCTCTCGTGAGGGCGAACTTTTAGATCTCTCTGTAAATGCTGATGTTGTTCAAAAATCAGGTGCTTGGTTTAGCTTTAACGGTACTCGACTTGGACAGGGCAGAGATAAGGTTAAGGAGCTTCTTAAAACAGATATTGAACTTGCAAAACAAATTGAAGAAAAGCTTTGGGAAAATAAAGATAAGCTTTATGCAAACCCTAAAAAGACTGCTCCAAAGGCTAAAATTACTGAAATTCCTATGGCAGAGCCTAAGGCTGCACAGCCTGCTGAAAAAGCAGAAGACAAGGCTGAAAAAAAGACATCAATTGATGTGCTTGTTGAAGATTAATGCTAATAACTGCAATTGAGCCTAGAAGAAAGGCTATGAGTGCCCTGTATATTGACGGTGAATATGCTTTGAACCTGGATACGCAGACTCTTTTAGAGAATCGCTTTAAAGTAGGTCGAGAGATAACTGATGAAGATTTGCACGAGATAATTCGCCTTAGTAATGAACGCAGGGCAAAGGAAAAGGCTTTATGGCTTATTTCTTATCGTGACCATTCCTCAAAGGAGCTAACTGATAAAATTAAGCGTACCTGCGACGAAGCTTCTGCACAAAAAGCTGTTGAGAGGCTAGAAGAGCTTGGACTCGTAAACGATACTGCATTTGCAAAACGATATGCAAAGCAATTGCTTTTTACAAAGCATATATCTAAAAAAGCGGCAGTATATTATCTTGTTCAAAAGGGTATAGATAAAGAGCTTGCACAAGAAATTCTTGATGAAATCCCTGTCGATACAAGTGAGGAAATCAGGGCAGTTATAAACAAAAAATATAAAAATATTAATGATGAAAAAACAAAAAAACGAGCTGTAGCCGCATTACAAAGGCTTGGTTATCGTTGGGACGATATAAGAAGCGTTCTTAATGAATATGAAGAGGAAGAATACATATGAATTATAAGGTTGGTATTGTATCCTTGGGTTGTGCGAAAAATCAGGTAGATGCAGAAATGTTATTGTTTACTCTGAAAAATCGTGGATTTAAGATAGTAAATGACCCTGCCGAAGCGGATGCTGTAATAGTTAATACCTGTGGATTTATTGAATCTGCAAAACAAGAAAGTATCGAAGAAATAATTGAGCTTGGCAAGCTTAAAAGCGAAGGAACAATAAAGGCTATTATTGTTACAGGCTGTCTTGCACAGAGATATAAAGAAGATATTATGGCACAGCTTTACGAGGTTGATGCGGCAATTGGTATTGGTGCAAATGAGAATATTGCTGATGTTGTTTTAAAGGCTCTTGAGGGCGAAAAAACTCAGCTTTTCCCTGATAACCTTTTACTTCCTCTTGAGGGTGGCAGAATTCAGTCTACACCTCCATATACAGCATATCTTAAAATTGCAGAGGGTTGCGACAACTGCTGTACCTACTGTGCAATTCCTTTAATCAGAGGTAAATTCCGCAGTCGTAAAATTGAAGATGTAGTCGGCGAAGCCGAAAGACTTGCCGAAAATGGTGTTAAGGAGCTTAATGTAATTGCTCAGGATACAACTCGTTATGGCGAGGATTTGTATGGCGAAGTATATCTTGCAAAGCTTTTAAAAAGATTATGCCAAATTGATGGTCTTAAATGGATTAGAGTTTTGTACTGCTATCCTGACAGAATAACCGATGAGCTGATTGATACAATTGCTCAGGAGGATAAAATCGTAAAATATATAGACTTACCGCTTCAGCATTGTAATGGCGATGTTCTCAAAAGTATGAATCGCAGAGGTAATCTTGAAAGCCTCACTCAGTTGATTAATAAAATCAGAGCAAAGATACCTAATGTAGTTCTTCGTACAACATTTATTACAGGTTTTCCGGGTGAAACTGAGGAGCAATTTGAAGAACTTGCTCAGTTTGCCGCAGATATGAAGTTTGAAAGACTTGGTTGCTTTGCTTATTCTGCCGAAGAGGATACAAAGGCGGCATTAATGCCATGTCAGATTGATGACGAAACAAAGCAGAAAAGAGCCGATATAATTATGGAGCATCAGCAGGGAGTAATGGCTGATTTTTGTGAAGGTCTTATTGACAGCGAGATTGATGTTCTTGTTGAGGGCTTTGATAAATTTGCAGAATGTTATTATGGCAGAAGCTACGCAGATGCCCCTGAAGTTGACGGTTGTGTGTTCTTTACCTGTAATGGTGAAAAGCCAAAGGCTGGCGATTTTGTAAAGGTTAAGATAACCGATTTTATGGGTTGTGACCCTGTCGGTGAAGTTGATTGATATAATATGAGGCTTGTTTAAGATGAATCTACCAAATAAACTTACTGTTGGACGAATAGTTCTCGTTCCGTTTTTTGTAGCTGCGTTGCTGATTGATTTTCCGTGCAACTATATTGTGGCATTGTTACTTTTTATAGTAGCATCAATTACTGATATGCTCGATGGAAAAATAGCACGAAAAAGAAATCTAGTAACTGATTTCGGCAAATTTGCTGATCCACTTGCCGATAAAATTTTAGTTCTTTCTGCATTTTTATGCTTTGTACAGTTAGGTCTTTGTGACTGCGTTTCGGTAATTCTTGTGTTGTTCCGTGAATTTTCCGTTACTTCTGTAAGACTTATAGCCGCCTCTAAGGGTGAGGTAGTTGCCGCTAATATTTGGGGTAAAATAAAAACTGTTACTCAGATGATTGCAATTATTCTTATTCTTGTTTTACAGGCTGTGCTTCAGCTTTGCGGTATGGGAATTTTTGGTGCAGTTGATATTCAAATGCTTTCGGGAATATTTACCGCAATTGGTATTGGAGCTATTTGGATTTCTAATATATTTACTGTTCTTTCAGGTGCAGTTTACTTTGTTCAGAATAAAAAATTTATTAGCGATATGTAATATACTATTATTAAGCTGACGCTTTCTCAAAGAAAAATTAAAAGTTTTGATTAAACTTTTTCAAAAGTTTATCGGGTCAAGGGTTGAAAACCCTTGTGGGATTTTAAAGGGCAAAGCCCTTTAACCTAAAATGAATTAATTAAAAATTCCGTTAT
>JAXJSN010000039.1:0-1579 GCA_036310085.1 Ruminococcus sp. | reverse complement strand
TGGTCAACTGCGGCAAGTGCAAGTTCAATCGGAATACCTACATTATCACGAATTCTGGTAGGTGCGGCACCTGTACCGCCTCGGAAACCGTCAATTGCAATAATATCAGCACCACTTCGTGCGATACCACTTGCTATAGCGGCGATATTATGAACAGCGGCAACCTTTACAATTATAGGTTTTTTATAGTCAGTAGCTTCTTTCAATGAGAAAACAAGCTGACGCAAATCCTCGATAGAATAAATATCGTGGTGAGTAGCAGGAGAGATAGCATCTGAACCTTCGGGAATCATTCTGGTGCGAGAAACATCGTCGACAATTTTAGTTCCCGGCAAATGTCCACCGATACCCGGTTTTGCACCTTGACCCATCTTAATTTCTACAGCGGCACCTGCCTCAAGATAATCTTTATGAACACCGAAACGTCCGGATGCAACCTGAACGATTGTGTTTTTGCCGTAGCAATAAAAGTCTTCGTGAAGTCCACCTTCACCGGTGTTGTAGAGAATACCAAGTTCTGTTGCGGCTCTCGCCAAAGATTCATGAGCATTGTAGCTGATAGATCCGTAGCTCATAGCAGAAAACATCACAGGCATTGAAAGCTCTAATTGCGGAGGTAAATTATATTTTAATTTGCCTTTTTCATCTCTTTCGATTTTATTCGGCTTTTTTCCTAAGGAAACGGTTGTTTCCATCGGTTCTCTCAAAGGATCAATTGGTGGATTAGTTACCTGTGAAGCATTAATAAGAATTTTATCCCAGTAAACCGGAAACGGCTTTGGATTTCCCATTGAAGATAAAAGAACACCGCCAGTGTTTGCTTGTTTGTAAATTTCTTTAATCGTATCGTTGTGCCAGTTTGCATTTTCTCTTAATACACAGTCGCTCTTAACAATTTTTAAAGCTCTTGTAGGACAAAGAGATACACAACGGTGACAATTTACACATTTAGCTTCATCACTTATTAAAATATTATTATCAGCATCATACCTGTGCACTTCATTAGCACATTGTCGCTCACAGACTCTGCAAGAGATGCAACGGTTAGTATTTCTGATAACTTCAAATTCAGGAAATAAATATTCCAGACTCATCAGAATGTACCCTCCTTTAATTTAATAATTACCGGTTCTCCTCCGGCAGGAGCATAAATGTTCTTTGCGTCAGGCTCCATTGTGCGAATAGCAGCTTCTTCGCTGGCAATGAAAATTTTATCATCTTTTTCACCTACTACCATTGAACGAAGCTTTAGGCGATCGTTTAAAGCCATAAGACCCCCACTGAAACCTAAAACAATAGAAAATGGACCGGTTATCAGTAAGCTGGAAAAAGTAGTGCGTAGATATGTAAGCTTTTTCTTTTCTTCTGTATTTTTAGCAGCGATTGTACTCCAAAAAGGAGCGGCGATTACACTTGCGGCTTCTTCTAGTGTTAATCCCTGAACTCTTACAAGATAGTCCATTATATATGTGATAACTTCAGTATCAGTCTGAAGATTACATTTATATCCAAACATTTCAATAAAGCGTCTGTTTGCATCGTAAGAAGATATTTCTCCGTTATGAACGATAGAATAATC
>JAXJSN010000038.1:0-1655 GCA_036310085.1 Ruminococcus sp. | reverse complement strand
GTTGTATTGTCTATTAATCTTAGACCTAGAAAATGCCTTGGTTGGAAATCTGCTTTTGAGGTTTATTTCGGTGTTGCACTTGCTTGACTTTCTGCCGTGTCACGGCTTGCCGTGACGGAGGATTGCAATACTTGTGCATTGTTTTTTATCAGGTTAGTAATTATATTTACTTTTCTTTTGATTATTTATCATCTGCTTTCTTTTTTTCAATTCTCAGTAGCTCCTTTTATAAAGCAACCTATATAAATTTATATAAATAGGAACATAATATATTAACACTTTTAAATTCAAACACAAGAGAGTATATTTCTAATTATTAAAAATACTATATATAGTATAAATTTTTAAAAGAATAAAAAATATTAGAAAATTAAGAAAAACACTTGATTTTTCTGATTTTTGGTGGTACAATATCTATCATATGACTGATAGTTTAAGGAGGTGGGACAATGCCAAACATTAAATCTGCAAAAAAGCGTGTAAAGGTTATCGCTACAAAGACAGCTCAGAACAAGGCTACAAAGTCAGCTTTAAGAACAGCTATCAAGAAGGCTTTCTACGCAATTGACACTAACGCTGACAACAAAACAGAGGCAGTTCGTCTTGCTATCAAGAAAATTGACCAGGCAACAGCTAAGGGTATTCTTCATAAGAATACAGCAGCAAGAAGCAAATCTTCACTTGCTAAAAGACTCAATGCATCAGCGTAAGTTACTGACTAATGACTGAAACTTAAAAGCAGAGAATTATCTCTGCTTTTTTTGTTTTTCTGTTGACTTTTTTATAAAAAATGTTTAGAATATAACTATAATTAACAGAATATAATAATTGTTAATGATATACTTATTCAAAATTTGGGAGGTCATTGTTATGAAAAATAAAAAGCTTGCGTTAATTATTGGTGCTGTTTCTTTAGTTGCCGCTGTTACTGCTGCTCTTACTGCTTTCTTTATTGTTAAGGATAAGCAAAAAAGAGATGATGAAGAGCTTATGGAGTATCTTGACAGTTCAATTGAATAATCGTCGCAAGGCTGTTCCGCTTGGAACAGCTTTTTATTTTGCAAAAATAAGCCTCCTTTACCAAAGGATGTGGCACGGCTTGCCGTGACGGAGGATTTCAAGGATTGTGCGTGGTATTTTAATTATCTAAGGTAAGTATTTTAATATTTACTTTTCTACCCTACTCCACCATCTGCTATCTTTTTTTCAATCCTCAGTCAGCTTCGCTGACAGCTCCTTTAATAAAGGAGCCTTTATAGCACCTTATCATTTAATAACATTGATCCCCAAGCGTAAGCAAAAAAGGGAACGACTGTTGCCGTTCCCTTAAGGTTGTTAGATAAAGTAATTGATATATTCGGTTAATACCGTCTTAAAATTTTATATTATAATTCAGAGATAGCTTACGCCTTGCCTACTGAACCAAAGAGCTCCATTTTTTCCTTAACAGTAGCCTTGATAGCCTCAGCACCAGGAGCAAGAAGCTTTCTTGGGTCAAAGCCCTTACCTTCAAGGTCCTTACCAGCTTCAACATACTTTCTTGTAGCATCAGCAAAAGCGAGCTGACATTCTGTGTTTACATTAATCTTTGAAACACCGAGAGAGATAGCCTTCTGAATCATATCAGCTGGGATACCTGTACCACCGTGAAGTAC
>JAXJSN010000037.1:0-2448 GCA_036310085.1 Ruminococcus sp. | reverse complement strand
TACTTCACCCTTAGTAGTTTTTTCATTTGTAATTTTGTTAATGTCACAAACCAAAGTAAGTGTATCATCCTCGTTTGTCTTATAGCCAAAACCATCCATAGCGAACGCTGAAGGAACTTCAAAAGTATCAGGATATTCATAAATAACTTCATCCGAATCTACCGCTTCACCAAGATAATCAAATTTAATTTCTGCATAATCAGAAACATAAATATTAGCTTTTACCATCACTGTAGGGATATCCTTTTCAGTAATATAAAAAACTTGTGAAGCATAACCGCAAATTTCACTGTAATCATCACCATTAAATGAAGATGTGTTTTTCTTTGAAAGTGTTATCTGCTTTGTTTCATTATTATCATCGGTTACATTGATAACCATACCATAAATAAACTTATCAAAGCTGTTATCACAAAGATTCTTAGGAACTGATACAATTTCAATTAATGATTCAGTATTCTCCGCCGCACTTACATTAATTGCAGGAACAGCAGAAAAAGCCATTACAACAGCAAGAAAAGCAGAAACAAATTTTGATTTTTTCATAATAATTCTCCCAACTTTTTAATACTTCACATTATTGCATCAATGTATCACGACAATTAGAAAGCGTAGTTTTTATTCTGCAAGCTTTCTCTGAATAGCTGTAACATCACTTACATTAATAGTTCCGTTACCGTCAAAATCTGCAACTGCAAGCTGTGCATCATCAAGAGTTGCAATCTCAGCCTGATATCTCTGGAGAAGTGTAGCATCCTGAATTGTAAGCTTACCATCAAGATTTACATCACCGATATCATACTTAGCGGTAATATCAACAAACTCAAAACCGTTTGCATTTGCATATGCCTCAGCAGCTGAGCCCTTTGTACCATAGATAACAAAGCCTTCAATCTTACTATAATCAGCTGTCTGAGCAATGGTTAAGTACAAACCTTTTGCAGGATCATTAATATACGCATCAAGCTGAGCCTTTGTTACACCTTCTGCCACAAAACCATCTGAGCCATTAATTGAGAATCTATCCACTTTACAACCTGCAAAGTATTTGTTGATAATCTTATCAGTGCTTAGGGATAAAATTGATGGTCTATCATAAGAAGCTAAAATATCAAATACTGCATCATCATCTGCATCTATGTACTCAAGATATAATGGTTCATCAAAAGTAAAAGCCTTAACTGCATAAACCAAATAGTTACTATCGTTAAGTGCGAGAATCTGCTCTACACTTGCAACAATGCTCATTGAATCATATTCTTTATTTATTGTGTAGTCAGTAGTACCATCAAAATATTCATCAGCAATTGTCTGAGCTACTTCAGTTATTTCGTCAGTATAAGAAGAAATCATAATTTCAATCGACTTGCCTGCGTTCTCAGGATTTGTTACATAATCATATAACATAGCTGATAATCCGCCGCCATTGAAATCGTTTTCATTTTCTTGCCAAATGTAAACAGGCTCATTATCACTAACAGCAAGAATCTGTTCCTTTGTTGCAGTTATAAAAATTTGACCCCACTCGCTATCATATTCATATTCTGTATTTTCGTCAAAATAAGCATTGATTATTACATTGCATAATTCATCATTATCCTCACCAAAAAGGTTGATAATAACATCAAAGGTATCATCATCAGCAGCATTCTCTAAAAGTCTGGCAAGATCGCAGTTTAAAGTAATACCTAATTCGCTGTCAAGCATAACGCAAATGTTTCTTTCGCCATCCATTGCAAGTATTTCTGCGGTAGTAGCCTGAAGATAAATTGCACCCCATTCGCCATCATACTCATACTCTTTATCTTCATCAAAATATGTGCTCATAATATGCTCACAAGTCTTATCGTAGTTCTTACCGTAAAGCTCAATAACAATATCGAACACTTCGTCATCGGCAGACTTCTCTAATAAATAAGCAAAATCAGCATCTATACTTTTACCAAAGGCTTCTTCACGGGTGTTAATATAAATGTTTTCGCTGCTCTCAATTGCAAGAAGCTCAGCCTTAGTTGCTGTAAGGGTTACAGCACCATAAGAATATTCGCTTGTACCATCAAACATAAAACCAAAGTCTTCGTAATATTCATATTCTGTATCTTCATTAAAATATGTATTAATAATATATTCACACTGTGATTCGTTATCAACATCAAAAAGCTCAATTACAACATCGAAAGTATCGTTATCATCAGCTTCAGCTAATAACTCAATCATATCAGGGGTATAGATATTATTCTCTGACTCAATGTAATAACCAACTGCATTATCCTCAATTACCTTAACAGAATCAGGAATTGTAACAGATGCAGGCTTTGAAAAAGTACTTAACGCACCCTTTGCAATCGCTGAAACTGTTTTGCCGTGAACCTCTGTCGGAACTACAATTTCTTCACCCTTAGTAGTTTTTTCATTTGTAATTTTGTTAATGTCACAAACTAAAGTAAG
>JAXJSN010000036.1:0-32848 GCA_036310085.1 Ruminococcus sp. | reverse complement strand
GTTGAAAACCCTTGTGGGATTTTAAAGGGCAACGCCCTTTAACCTCACAAGAATTATTAAAATGCCGTTTTTAACGGCATTTTAAAGCAACGATTTTGAAAGACCTAAGTACAGTAAAAAACTGTCTCAATTATTACAGTTAAGTCAAGACTTACACAAAATGTGTGGGAGTCTTGACCGTTCTGTTTTTGAGACAGCTTTAATTTTTGTTATAATTATTTATCTGATGATGTTTTTGCTTTTTGAGTGCCGGCAAGATTTGAACGAGTCTTTTTAATATCATCAAGCTGTTTTACAAGACTTTCCTCTGTGCGTTTAATAATGCTTTCAACATACACATTTGTAGCCTTTTTGATTTCGTTAGACTTCTGCTTAGCATCCTCAATAATTTCTTTAGCTTTAATCTGAGCCTCACGAACAATTTCGTTCTGATTGAGCATAGCTTTTTTGCGTTCCTCAGCGGCTCTGATAGTGTTTTCTGCTTCTTTGTTAGCTTCGTTAAGGATAGATTTTCTATCAGCAACAATATTTTTAGCCTGACGGATTTCAGCAGGCATAGCGTCCTGAATCTGGTCGAGAATATCATAAATCTCGTCACTGCTTACCATTACCTTACCATTTGAAAAAGGTACTGTCTTAGCATCACTTACCACATTCTGAAGCTGTAAAATTAATTCATCAACTTTCATTATTCCCACTCCTTATATTTTGGTTTTAAATTACTTTTTTCTAAGATGATTGACAATTCTGTCGTGTACACAAGCCGGTACAAAATTAGATATATCTCCGCCAAGGGAGGCTACATCACGCACCATACTCGAGCTTACATACATTGAATCAGAGTCGGCTGTAACAAAAAAAGTATCCAAAACAGGATTAAGCTTTTTGTTAGTAATAGCCATCTGAAATTCATATTCAAAGTCAGTAACAGCACGCAAGCCTCTTACAATTGCATCAGCGTTACGCTGTTTGCAATACTCAGCAAGCAAGCCGCTAAAACTGTCTACTTCAACATTTTCTATGTCTTTGGTAACTTCTTTTAAAAGCTCCATACGCTCTTCTATCGAAAAGCTGGGTGTTTTTGCTGAATTTTCAAGAACTGCAACAATAACATGATCAAACATTTTTGCCGCTCTTTTTATAACATCCAAATGCCCCAATGTAACGGGGTCAAAACTGCCTGGACAAATAACTGTTCTTTCCATTATAAAAAATCCTTATGTCTAAATGTACTTACTTTTATTTTACCATAGCGATACTGTCTGTCAAGTCTAAAATCTCCATAATTTGACAAAATTTCTTCATTTAAAGGATTTTCCGAAATAATTATGCCTGTTTCTTTCATTGTTGAAGCCACAAGCTCTAAAGCATCCTCTAAAAGACCTTTGCCGTAAGGAGGGTCAATAAAGGCAATATCAAATTGATTTTGCGACATACTCAAAAAGCTACGGTAATCCATTGCAAAGGTTTTTGAGTTCTTTTCAAAACCTGTTGCTTTAAGATTGCGTTTTACAGTATCAAGAGATTTTTTTGAGTTATCAACGAAATAAGCTTCTTTAGCACCTCTGCTTAAAGCTTCAATGCCCATTTGCCCTGAACCTGCAAAAAGGTCAAGAAAAACTCTGCCTTCGGTTTCAAACTGAATAATAGAAAAAATAGCTTCTTTTATTCGGTCAGTAGTTGGTCTTACTTCTTCACCCTCAAGGGTTTCAAGTCGTCTTCCTCTGGCTGTACCTGTAATTACTCTCATATTATCTATCCTTTACCTAATTTAACGGTAATTAATCTGTATTTATTTACTTGTAATATTGGTTAAATAATCAACAAATAACAAGTAATTAATGAAAAAATAAGTTTAGTTTAATTTGCTTCTTATAATTATATCATAATCTAGCCGATATTACAACAACATTCTACTCTTTGCTGTGAAAATATTTATAAACTGCCAAGGCAGCGTTTTTTGTCATATTCGGACAGCTTTCAAGCTCAGCTAAATCAGCATTTGAAATATTTTCAATTGTACGAAAATGTCGTAAAAGATTTTTGGCTCTTACTTCTCCTACAAATTCAATATTAGTAAGTGAGCTTTTAAATGTATTCTTTTTTCTTCTTGAATGATGATATCCAATTGCAAAGCGATGCACCTCGTCTTGAAGTTTGCTTATAAAGGTGAAAACAGCACGCTTTGAGTTGATAGATATTTCACCGCCATCGCCTGTTATTGCTCTTGTACGGTGCTTGTCATCTTTTACCATACCAAACAAAGGCACATTTATATTCATATCGGCAAGAACTTTTTTAACTGCACTTATTTGACCTTTACCGCCGTCAAGTAAAATCAGGTCAGGCAATTTTCCAAAGCCCTCGTCATTGTTGTCAGCTTTATAATATTCTTCAAATCGTCTTGTGAGAACCTCAGCCATTGAGGCAAAATCGTCCTGCCCGTCAAAGCCTTTAATTTTAAACTTTTTATAAGCAGATTTTAGGGGCTTTCCGTTTTTGTAAACAATCATGCCAGCAACATTGTCACTGCCCGAAAGATTAGAAATATCGTAGGATTCTATATATTCAGGCAACTTATCAAGTCCAAGTAGCTCCTTTAGCTCCTCAAGCACAGTATATTCTCTTGCTGTTGCACCTTTTTTTTGTGCAAGTGCTTCTGCGGCATTTGATTTGCACATATTTACAAGTTGATATTGTTCGCCTCTTTGTGGTATTGTTATATTTACCTTACTGCCTCGTTTTTGCGAAAGCCACTGAGCTACAGTATCCAATCCGTCAAAGCTACTGTCAAGTGCAATGTTTTTTGGAATATCTGTGCGTAGAGTATAGTAACGGAGGATAAATTCCTCTGTTTCGCACTCGGCATCATCGGAATCAAAAATAAAGCTCTCTCTGTCAAAGAGTCGTCCACCCTCAAAACGGAAAACCTGAAAGCAAGTTTTTCCGCCATCTGAAAATTTAGCGATAACATCTTCGTCAAGCACCTTATTAGCAACAACC
This sequence comes from Ruminococcus sp., assembly GCA_036310085.1. GTDB lineage: Bacteria > Bacillota > Clostridia > Oscillospirales > Acutalibacteraceae > Ruminococcoides. Next base: position 29,845 of record JAXJSN010000036.1, on the reverse strand, counting down.
TTTTGCTTGTCGCTCATTTTTTTTACAGCGTTAATTTTGTCTCGTATTCTTGCGGCTCTTTCAAATTCAAGATTTTCAGCGGCTTCTTCCATTTGAGCAGTAAGCAGTTTTATAGAGTTTGATGAACCACCCTTAAGAAAATCAAGAGCCTGAGCAACACTCTCTTTATAATCGCTAAGCTTAACCTTGCCGGTGCAGGGTGCCATACATTGCTTTATATGATAATTAAGGCAAGGTCTGCCTTTGCGAAAATCCTGAGGAAATTTACGATTGCATACCGGAAGCATAAAAATTTTATTTGCTTCTTCAACGGCACTCTTTACATAATAACTGCTTTTATATGGTCCAATGTACTGAGCGTTATCATCTTTTTTTTGCAAAGCATACGATATTTTTTGCCACTCATCGTTACTCACTCTTATATAGCTGTATCCCTTATCATCTTTAAGCAGAATATTATAGTGAGGACTGTGCTGTTTTATAAGGCTACATTCAAGAATAAGGGCTTCAAATTCGCTGTCAGTAATAATATATTCAAAATCATCTACATTATCAACCATTCGTCTGACTTTTTCGGCGTGGTTGTTTTGCGAACCAAAGTATTGACTGACTCTGTTTTTTAAAGCCTTAGCCTTGCCTATATATATAATATCTCCGTTTTTGTTGTGCATAATGTATACGCCTGGCAAAAGGGGGAGAGCCATAGCCTTTTTGCGAAGTTCAGATATTTTAGGGTTCATAGTATCACCATTATCAATGAAATTAAAATAAGAGAATATAGCTAAGTGTTTTTATAAAGTCAAAAAAGGGCGGAATACTCCGCCCACTTTTTACAATATATTAGAATTATTCAGCAAAACCTGACTCAACGAGAGAAACAAGACCTTCTACTGCATCAGTTTCATCAGAACCATCAGCAATAATCTTAATTGTAGTACCGCCAATAATACCGAGTGATAAAACACCGAGAAGACTTTTTGCATTAACTCTACGCTCTTCTTTTTCTACCCAAATTGTAGCTTTAAATTCATTTGCTTTCTGGATGAAAAAAGTTGCTGGACGAGCGTGTAAACCTGCTTTATTCTGCACTAATACTTCCTTAACATACATTTTGAAAACCCTCTCTGACTTAAAATATTAACTAAAACCACCCATACCTATAAAAATGGTTTTGATTTATTAAATATTATAATATTTTTTTACTATAAGGTCAATACAGTAAAATAATTTCGTATTAATAAGCACCTTGACCCAAAAAAACAAGTGGTTTATTGTGCAAATTAACAATTCAAATAGAACAAAAGAGTATTTTATGTTGCAACCACGCAAAATAATACATCACAATGCTTAAATCTTATTATTTTCTAACAAATCAGGACGCTTTATTTTGGTGACTTCTAGGCTTTTTTCTTTTCGCCAATTGTCAACATTTGCGTGATGACCACTTAAAAGCACAGGCGGAACTTCAATTCCTCTCCAATTAGAAGGCTTTGTGTATTGCGGATACTCTAAAAGACCGTTAAAATGGCTTTCTTCCGTAAAACATTCATTGTTTGAAAGCACACCCGGTACCATTCTGCAAAGAGCATCAGTAAATACCATTGCAGGTAATTCACCGCCTGTAAGCACATAGTCACCTATTGAAATTTCTTCATCTATAAATTCATCAATAAGTCGTTGGTCAACACCCTCATAATGACCGCAAAGAATACATACATTTTGGATTTCAGCAAGCTCTTTTAGTTTGCCTTGGTTAAGAGTTTTTCCTTGTGGTGACATATATATAAAATATGGTTTTGAATTAGTCTGTCTGCAAATTTCCTCAAAGCAAAGTGCAATAGGTTCAGCCTTCATCAGCATACCCATTCCGCCACCATATGGTGTATCGTCAACTCGTCTGTGCTTATCAAAAGCAAAATCTCTCAGTTGATGACAATGAATTTCAATTGCTCCGCTTTTTTGTGCTCTTCCTATTATACTATCATTTAACACAGGGGTGAACATTTCAGGGAATAATGTTATTATGTCAATCCTCATCGTCAAAAATTCCTTTCATTGGACGAATAAGTACAATGCCGCCGTCAACATCAATTTTAATAATAACCTCGTCAATTACAGGAGCAAGATAAGTTTTGCCGTTGTTGTCGGTTATTTCGTAAACATCATTAGCACCTGTGCGGAGAACATCTGTAATTTTGCCGTAGCTTGTATTATTATCGGCATCAATTACTTCAAGACCGAGTAAATCCTGAACAAAATGTACACCTTCCTCAAGATTTATGTCCTTGCGGTCGATATAAATTATTTTGCCACGCATTTTTTCAGCTGCCTCGACTGTGTCAATGCCTTTGATTTTGCAAAGAGCAACATTTTTGTGTGGGCGAGATTTTACCTCGATACACTGTTGTCCGTTTTCGTCAAGATAAAGCTTTTTAAAAGCAGATAAAAAATCAGGAGAATCGCACCAAGGGTCAATTCTGACTTCGCCTCTTATTCCGTGAGTGCCAACGATTTTGCCTGAATCTAAAAATTGTTTCTTCATAAATTACCTCTGAAATATTTTTGTATGTGGTTACTATAGTATATAAATATAAATAAAACGAAAAATAAATTAAAATTAGCTGAGTAAGATAAAGCTCCTTGAAAGGCTCATTTATTAAAGGAACTGTCAATGAAGTTGACTGAGGATTGACAAAATTCTCACAATTGCAAAAGTGCTGATATATTTATTTAATAATTTCAATATCAAAATACTGCTCTTGAAAATGTGTTTGTTCAATAATCTCGGTTTCTGTAAGGTTTATATTATGCGGAGCAACAACCAGCTTGTCCTCGGTATCATTATTGCGGCGAATAATAGCCGCAACCTTGCCCGAAAAGGTTTTTAGCGGGACTGATACCCCTAATATATAAGCATCCTGTTCTTCGCCATCAGGAGCAACAAGCTCGTTTATATAACCGTAATTTACAGAATAAATTATATCGTTGTGTTTGGGATGGGGAAGACCAAGCGGTCTGTCAACAAAAACAGTTACTTCTTTATCTAAATAATTTTCAAGCTCTATTCTGTAAATGTATGGCTCAATTCGTATTCTATGTAATGTAACATAATTGTTGCTTCTTATAAAATCCAAAGCTTCGTTGTGGTTAATCCATTTGTAAGAAATCGTTTCGCCGTCTTGTAGTTTTATGCTGTTTTTATCGCAATCAACATTGCAAATGTAACCGATATATATTGTGTGCTGATTATCGTTTACCTCGGTATAAATCTGCTTAAAATCATAGCATAAAATACCGGTTTCTTCAAGTAATTCTCTTTGTATTCCTTCAAGTGGATTTTCACCTTTGAGAAGACTGCCGCCTGCTGAAATCTCAAAGGCTCCGGGAAATTTTGATTTAGTGTAGGCTCGTTGCATAGCAAGATAATCGCCGTCAATATGGCGGACGATTACCTCGACTACAATATGATAAAGTCCGTCAGGAATCGGCTGACCACGAACTAAATCTGTGTTTTGTTTTATAAGTTGATTATTATAAGAATCCCAAATTTCCATAGTTGTATAATCCTTTGGTATAATAACTGTTGTTTACTTCAATTCAACAATTGTTACGCCGTCTTCGCCCTCGCCAAAAACTCCAAGTCGGTAGCTTTTTACTGCCTTGTGAGTTTTCAAAAATGCAGAAATTTCTCGTCTGAGTACGCCTGTTCCTTTTCCGTGAATAATTGTCATTTGATTAACACCGGAAAGTACAGCGTTATCAATTGCCTTATCAACAATAGTTACCGCATCAAAAGCTGTTTCGCCTCGTACATCAACCTCTGTTGTTGGTCGAATATCAAGCTTGCTCGGTACATTTCTTTTGTTTGAAAAACTGCTTGCCGCAGGTTTGTTTTGTGATTTTAAAAGTCTTAGATTTTTTACATCCACTCTTGTTTTGATAATTCCTGCCTGTACAAGTACTATGCCGTCTTTGTTTGGTGGAGCAAGAACAGTTGCGTTTTTGTCAATATCATAAATAAGAACTGCATCGCCTGCTTTAAGTGGTCGAGGTAGTTTGTATTCCTCGTTGCTTTGCTTTTCTTTTATTGGGTCAGCATGAGCTTCCATCAAATCAATATTCTTTTTAAGCTTAGAACGAGCCTCTGCACTCATATCCTTAGCTTTTCTTGCTTCTTCAAGCTCTTTCATAAGCGACTCGGACATAGCTCTTGTTCGTGAAATAATACGCTGAGCTTCCTGCTTTGCTTTTTCGATTTCTCTTTCAGCCTGAAGCTTAGCCTTGTGCATTTCGTTTTCTGCCTTTTGCTTTTCTGTATTAGCTTTGGCAGTTAAACGGTTTGCATTTTCAAGCTGTTTTTCAAGGTCTTGTCTGCGTTTTTCAAGCTTTTCAACAACATCCTCAAATTGTCTGCTTTCGTTAGAAACAAGCTCCTTAGCTCTTTCTACAATTTCGTTTTCAAGACCGAGTCTTTTTGAAATTGCAAAAGCGTTACTTTTGCCGGGAACACCAATCAAAAGCTTGTAGGTTGGTTTAAGTGTTGCAACATCAAATTCACAGCTTCCGTTTTCTACACCATCGGTGCGTAAAGCAAATTCCTTTAACTCCGCATAGTGTGTAGTGGAAGCAATTTTTGCGTGTCTGCTTCTTAATTTTTCAAGAATAGCAATTGCAAGTGCCGCACCTTCTACAGGGTCAGTACCTGCACCAAGCTCATCTATAAGACAAAGTGAACCTGCATTTGCAAGCTTAATTATCTGCACTATATTTGTCATATGAGCAGAAAAAGTCGATAATGACTGCTCAATGCTTTGCTCATCACCTATATCAACAAGCACTCGTCTGAAAACCGACAGACGGCTGTTGTCGGCACAGGGAACAAGCATACCGCACATAGCCATAAGGGTCAAAAGACCAAGAGTTTTAAGAGTAACAGTCTTGCCGCCTGTGTTTGGACCTGTAACAACAAGGGTGTCAAATTCATTACCCAACATAATATCAACAGGTACAACCTTATCTTTATTTATAAGCGGATGCCTTGCTTGTTTCATATCAACAATACCGTTTTCGTTCATAATCGGCATAGATGCTTTCATTGAATATGCAAGGTCAGCCTTAGCAAATATAAGATTAAGCTGAGCAAGATTTGAGTAGCTTCTTATTATGCTGTCGGCAAAATCGCCGGCATTAGCTGACAATTCAAAGAGAATACGCTCAATTTCGTCTTCTTCCTTTGATTGCAATAATTTAATGTCGTTGTTGGCCTGAACAACTCCCATAGGTTCAATAAATACTGTTGCACCACTTGATGAAGTATCGTGAACAAGACCGGGAATGTTGTTACGACATTCGCTTCTAACTGGCACAACATATCTGCCGTCACGCTGAGTAACAATAGCGTCCTGCAAATATTTTATGTAGGTAGAGCTATGAATAATTTTATCAAGTACTTCTCTTGCTTTTGAAGAAGCGGTACGAATTTTTCTTCTTATATCGGCAAGTGTCGGACTTGCGTTGTCTGCTATTTCATCCTCGCTGATAATAGCGGAGGTGATTTTTTCTTCTAAAAATTTATTTGAAATAAGTCCGCTGAAATATCCGTCAAGGGAAGTTTCTGTATTGGCAAATCTGGAATGCCATTCCTTAACGGTGCGGATTGTATGAAGTGTTTGAGCAATTGCCAAAAGTTCGCTTGTTGTAAGGCAACCACCTGCCTCTGCTCTGCGTAAATGGTTGGCACAATTTTTAGCACCGCCAAATGATGGAGCACCAAATTTTCCGCTAAGCACAACAGCGTCATCTGTTTGCTTTAAAAGTAATTCAACTTTTTTTAAGTCGAATTGCGGTTCAAGATTGAGTGCCATCTCATAAGCATCATCTATTGATGTTTTACCGGCAAGCTGAGCAAGAATTTTGTCAAGCTCAAGCGTTTTATAATGTCTGTTCATAAATTATTCCTTTATTACAAGTGTATTTGAATTAAAGATAGGTTTGATTTTACTTTAATCAAATATTAGTATCATTTATAGTTTTATAAAAATTAAGTGTTGAAAAATCTTTTTCAAATCTGTATTTTAAATAGCTTTCGCTTGCAACATTAAGAGTATCAAGGTCATTTTGCGGCAAGGCAAAGGAAAAAAGCTTGTCGTCATCAGCATAAATTGTATGCCTTAAAGCCGTAAGTGTAGCAGGGTTAAGTGAAATCGCATACTCAGACTTGTCAGTGTAGCAATCAAAGCATTTTAGTGTGCCGCTTTTTGGAAGAAAATACATAAGCGGAGGGGCATATTCGCCACACTCACAGCACATTCGCAGATCAGGCATATAGCCAGCCATACTTGCAAGTCGCATTTCAAGACAAGGCTTTATTAAATCGGCACTACGCTTGCCCTCGGATAAAAGATAAAGCGAATTAAGCACAAGGCTTAAAAAAGCATCAGACTTTTGTTCTCGTGGGCAAATGGTAAGAGCAAGCTCGCAAAAATATTGTGCAAGGCACATTTTTTTTACATCGGTTCTCAGCTTTGAAAAAATATGATTAGTGCGAGCCTCACCGATTATGTAGCTGTCCCGACCCTTGTATATTGTGAGTCGGGAATATGAAAGTAGGGAAGTGGAAGCACATTTTTGATTTTTAATATTTTTTGCACCACGCACAAATGCTTTTATAATGCCATTAGATTTGGTAAGAGCAAATACAAGACGATCCTGTTCACCTATATTCTGTTCTTTTATAATCAGTCCGTCTGTCTGGAACTTCATCGGTGTCCTCCTTGTTTACTGTATCTGCTCCAAGGTCTTTTGTGTTCTGAATGCTTCTGTATGTCAGGTAATCCAGAACAAAGCCTGTTGTGCAAAACCTTTGCCACGCATTTAATTCAGTCATAAAAAACACCTCCGTATTACAACCCAAAATATGAGCTGTAATAATAGTGTTTTTCAATTAAGCTGTTTTATTTAATACAGTTATTACCTTTTAAGTTATTATTTGGTTAATCAGTGCCGGTTACTTGTTTTGTGTAATATACAATTGTCATACCCGGTTTAATTTCTTCTTCTTTGCCTGTAGCAATATACCCAAGCTTTTCATAAAAATATTTCAGCTTTTCTTCTTGTTTAATTGTGTCGAGTTGCCATTGGGTCACATTAGGGTGTATGCGTTCAAGCTCAAACATTGCTTTTTGAGCATAACCTTTGTTTTGATGCTGTGGCAAAATTGAAATCGGCGAAATTCGGGCGGTATGATTATCAATTAAAAATACACGAACAACGCCTAAAATTTCGCTGTTGGCTGAAATAAAATAATATGTTGTTTGTGGTTCATTAAATTTTCTTATAATTGTTTCCAATGTTTCTGTTGCAGGACTAATATCGTAGTCTTGATATATCTGCAGAAGAGAGTCAAATGAAATACTTTGCATTTTCTGAATTTTTTCGCAATCAGAAATATTAGTTTTAATTAATTTAATGTCCATAATATTTAATATCCTTTATTTTATCTTAAAAGTCATTTTCGTTGTAGCCAAAGTTTTGAAGAACCTGAGCACGATTACGCCAGTCTTCCTTAACCTTTACCCAGCTTTGTAAAAATACCTTACAGTCAAAAAATCTTTCAATATCCTGACGAGCAAAGGTGCTTATTTTCTTAAGCATTGCACCGCTTTTTCCTATAATAATACGCTTATGGGTTTCTCTTTCACAGAAAATAGTTGCATCAATATCAAGAATACCGTTTTCTCTTGTTTTCATTTTTTCGATAACTACAGCTGTTCCGTGCGGAATTTCCTTGTCACATAGTCTCAAAATCTTTTCTCTTATAATTTCTGCAACAATTACTCTTTCAGGCTGGTCAGTCAGGGTATCCTCATCAAAATAATGTCCGCCCTCACTGGCTCTTGCTTTAAGCTCATCAAGCAGTTCATTCATTCCGTTGCCATCCTGAGCACTAACCGGCACTACAGCCTCAAATTCATATAAATTGCTGTAATGAAGAATCTGCTTCATCAGCATATCTTTTTCTTTAAGTGTATCAATTTTATTAATAGCAAGAATTGCAGGCATTTCAAGCTGTTTAAATTTTTCAATTAAGTCAAGCTCAGTTTGCGAAGGCTCTCTGCCTGCCTCAACAACAAGCATACAGCAATCAACACCGCCTACAGATTCATTTACTGAACGAACCATATATTTGCCTAAAGAATTTTTAGGCTTATGCATACCCGGTGTATCAAAGAATACAAGCTGATATTCACCCTCAGTCATTACACCTGTAATTCTGTTTCGAGTAGTTTGCGGTTTGCTTGATACAATTGCAATTTTTTGTCCGAGAAGTCTGTTAAGAATAGAACTTTTGCCTACATTTGGTCTGCCTACAATGGCAATAAATGCTGATTTATCATTTGTGTTCATAAATACCTCTAATACTAAAAACAGGGCAATCATATAAGATAGCCCCGTTAAATTATTTTTATTTTTTAATTTAAGCTGTTACGCTTTAACGGTCAGAAACAGATAATAGTATTAATTTTCTATTTATCTGAATTTGATAAATTATTGCGTCGTCCCTTATAGCGAATGTATGCGGATTTAATTCCGACAGGACCAAGCCATACAAAAATCACTGAAAGTATTATTGAAATTATCAGTAATACAAGTAAAATGGGATTAGCAATAAAAAAATTAAAGATTTTATCAATAGTTTTAAAATCTATAAAAAATATAGCGGCTATAGTTGCGGCTGCTCCTGCAAAAATTATTACAGCACCTGCAGCGGCATCCTTGGCTACCTTAACAAGAGGCTCGTAGCGGTCAGCTACAAGGTTACAAATAACCTCTATGCAAGTATTTACAATTTCAGCTGACATAACTGAGGCGATAAGCAAAATTAGTATTGCCCATTGAGTAACAGAAAATGAATAGAACAGCGAGAAGAAAAGCACATAAATACCTGCAATTATATGAAATCTCATATGACTTTCACTTTTAATCGTATACCATAAGCCTCTTAATGCACATTCAAAACTGAAAATTTGCTTTTTCATATTACATCATATCTTCGTTTACTATGTAGCTTGATGAAGCAGGAAGACCTAACTGATCCATAATAAGCTCTTCTTTTTCTCTCATTCTAACCTTTTCAAGCTTTTCCATATGGTCGTATCCGAGAAGATGGAGAACGCTGTGAGCTGTAAGGTATCCAACCTCTCTCTGGAAGCTGTGACCATAAATATTAGCCTGATCTCTTGCTTTTTCCATAGAGATAACTACATCACCAAGAATTTGTGCTCCTGTTTCCATATCAGTATCATATACACCATTTTCACCCATTGGGAATGAAAGTACATCAGTTTCAATATCCTTGTCACGATACTGCTTGTTAAGCTCTCTGATTCCTTTGTTATCAGTAAAGGTTACGCTGATTTCGGCAGGACCTTCAAATTTTTCAAGCTGAAGGACAGCGTTGCAACAACGACGAACTAACATACGGATACCTGTAGGAATTTTAACTGTTTTTTGTTTGTTTGTAATTACTACTCTAATTTTATTGTCTGCCATTTATATCAAACCCTTTCATTGTTATAGTTTATAGTCAAATATATTAATTTTTTGGATTTTCGTATTTTGCATAAGCCTTAATAATATCTTGTACAAGCTTGTGACGAACTACATCTTTTTCATCAAAAGTACATTGACCTATGCCGTCAATATTTTTTAAGATTTTTATACAATCCTTTAAACCGCTTTTGGCTCCATGCGGTAAGTCAATCTGAGTTATATCGCCTGTAATAACCATTTTTGAGTTAAAGCCTAAGCGGGTAAGGAACATTTTCATTTGCTCACTTGTAGTGTTTTGTGCTTCATCTAAAATAATAAAGCTGTCGTCAAGTGTGCGTCCACGCATATATGCAAGCGGTGCAACCTCAATGTTACCACGCTCAACATATTTTTGATATGTTTCTGCTCCGAGCATATCAAAAAGAGCATCATAAAGCGGTCGCAGATATGGGTCAACCTTGCTTTGTAAATCTCCCGGTAAAAAGCCAAGCTTTTCGCCTGCTTCAACAGCAGGGCGAGTAAGAATAATACGATTGATTTGTTTACTGCGAAAAGCCGTAACAGCCATTGCAACTGCAAGATAAGTCTTACCGGTACCGGCAGGACCAACACCAATTGTAATGGTATTTTTTGCAATAAGATTGCAATATTTTTTTTGACCTATTGTTTTAGGTTTTATTGGCTTTCCTTTAGAGGTTATGCAAATGCAGTCACCTGCAAGATGTTCAATTTTATCTTCGCTGCCATCATTTACAAGTGCAATGCAATAACGCACATTTTGTTCGGAAAGTGCCTCGCCTCTATTAATAAACTGCAACAGGCTCTCAATTACCTTTCGTGCTTTCGATGCGTTTTCAGCATCACCTTCAATTTTTAATTCGCTGTCACGACAGGTAACTTTTACAGAAAACTCTTTTTCAATAAGCTTTATATTTTCGTCAAAACTGCCAAACAGGGCAACGGCGTGCTCCATTCGGTCTATACTGATAATTTGTTCCGTAAGGCAAAACTCCATTATTTTTAAATTTATAAAACAATTATAACACAAATTAAATAAGAAAACACCTAAATTATAGTTTTTTTAACTAAAAATCTAAATTTTGTAAAAAATAACGAAAAGAGGGGCATATATAATAGACCTGTTTGTAATATTTATTATTAACAAATTATGTATTATATGTATAAAGCTATATTTACAGCAAACTATCAATAAGCTGTAACAATATTTATTTGATGGGTCGTTATGTAAATTGTGTTAATTTCGAGAAAAGGTTATTATTGTTTTAATCTTCAATGTTGAATTTGCCAAATAATAGTGGTACTATAATATTGATATATAAATTTAGAAGTTTATATCATAATTTTATGGAGGAGATTAACATGAAAAAACAAACAAAAAGATTTTGTTCTGCAGTTCTTTCTGTTACAACACTTTTGTCGATGTTTACTTTTTTAACACCGACTGCAACAGAAATTTCTGCAGACACAAGCAGTACCGATAAGGTGACTGCCGGCGATTACGACATCGAATACTCTCAGTACGGTGCAACAGGTGACCGTTCACTTTTAGAGGACGCACCTGAGTCTGATATTGTAATTAATTCTGTTGATGATTATTACAATATGCTTGCACAAAATTCAACTGACGGAAAATTAATGTCAGCTTGTAAGGATGCCGACAATCTTCCGTCAAGCATTGATAACAGTGACAATGAATATTTTCCGGCAATTGGTTCTCAGGGAAGCATAGGTGCGTGTGTTGCTTGGGCACAGTCATATTATCAGTTTACTTATGAGTTTAATAAGGCTAATAATATTAAGACAACCCCGCAAAATACATTCTCACCAAAATTTACATATAATTTGTGTAACGGCGGTGTAGATAAGGGTAGTACCGATTTTGAAGTTTATCAGGTTATGAGAACTCAGGGTAATGTTCCGTGGTCTATGGTTCCTTTTGATACAAATTATCTTAGCTGGAATCCATCTGAAGAAAATTGGAAAACATCTATCAAATACAGAATTGAGTCTTCTCAACAGTTTGATGATGTTGGTTACGATAAAAATCCGATTACTTCTAATGATGATGAGGATTTAATTCCAATTAAAACAGCTCTCAGTAACGGTGATGTTCTTACATATTCAACAAATATAAGCTGCTGGAATTATGAGAAAATCCAGAAAAACAGTGCGGTTCCCGAGAATGATAAATATCAAGGTCAAGAAGTAGTAACTGAGATGTTTGATACCAAGGGCGGCCACAGAATGACACTTGTTGGCTATAACGATAACATTTGGGCCGATGTAAACGAAAATGGCAAGGTTGACGACGGCGAAATGGGTGCATTTAAAATCGCTAACAGCTGGGGCGATGGTTACGGTAACGATGGTTTTATGTGGATTGCATACGATGCTTTAAATAAGGTATCTTGTGTTGCTGGTATGGAAGCAAAATCTACAAGAAGTACAATATTTAAGAAAGTTGCAAGAATTGATGTAAAACCTTATAACAGCGGTGCACAGGTATACTTAAAGTACACACTTAATTCAGCATACAGAAATCAAACAGATGTTAAGGTTTATGCTGAAAAAAACGGAAGCGTTTATTCATCAACTGTTTGTATGGGTTCAGCTTTCTCATCAAATGATAATTTTTCTTATGATGGTACAACCAATGCAAATGACGGAACAATGGTTTTTGCTCTCGATAATGTAACAGATGAAGTAAATGTTGATAACTTTGAGGAATATGCTTGGAGTATTGAGTTTATAGAGAGTACCAAAGACAGTAAAGTGATGACTGTAAAAAATGCTGAGTTTATTGTAGAGAAAAATAATAAAGTTTACAGACCTTCAGGTTCTTATCCGTTTACACTTGATGGTTCTAAAAGGACTATTAAGGTTACGGAATCTAATCTTAATACAGCAGTAATTTATTATGTTGGTTATAATGAGCCTATAATTACATACGATGTTGGTAAATCTATAATGACATCATATGCAGTTACAGTTCCAATGACTGTTAATAAAGAGCGTCAGGGTTATGTTAATAAATATGTAATTGACCTTAAAGATAAAGATAGTGTAGTGCTTTATTTCAGCGATGGTAAAGGAAATAAAGATAATAATAACGGAAGTTACTATAAAGCAAAAAGAGGATTAAATTACTATTCAACCCCAAGTGCGTTTACACCTATCATTCCATCAATTTCTATAAATCACGAAAATACAAATGAAATTAATGCTGATATGATGTGCTTATTTACAGCATCGGCTACAGGCGGATACGAGCCTTATACTTATCAGTTTGAATACGAGGATCTTGCTACAGGAGCAATCGAAAGCAGAACTTACAGTAGCTACGAGAACTCTACTCAGTACTTTAGAAAAGTAGGTAAATATAAAATTAAGCTCAATGTTAAGGATTATTCAAACAGAGTAGTATCAACAGAAATGTTTGTAAATATTATAGACGATCCATTTGTCTTTTCTGAGTTTTCAGTAGACCATAGCAATCGTGTTGTAGTTGGTTCACCGGCTAAATTTAATGCTGTTACTTATTGTGAACATATTCAGCCTTATGCTGGAGGTAACACATACAAGCTCGAAATAAAAAAAGGTAACGAGGTTTGCTATAGCGACGACAAAATTCGTTGCAAAAAAGGTAACAGATCATATATGACAGCTCAAATTGAAGCTTTATGGACACCAACAAAAGCAGGAACTTATACAGCAACAATTTCTTGTACAGACTTTAAAAAGGAATACGCAGAAAAAACTGTAACCTTTGAAGTTAAGGACTATATTGTTGGTGACGCAAATGAGGATAACAGAATTTCTGTTGTAGATGTTACTGCAATTCAGCAGTATCTTTCAGATTTAATAGACGATACATTGTTGCCAATTCCTGTTGCTGACTGTGACCGTAACGGAGTAATTGATGTACGAGATATTACCTGTATTCAAAGATATATAGCAGAGTTTGACGAGTATGGTTATGTAAGCTATCCTAACGGCAGAAATCCGGAGGATCCGGAGCCAACAACAGTTCCAACAACCGTACCACCTACCACACAGCCAACTACAGTTGCTACTAAGAACAAGGTAACATTTACTAATTCTTTCCATTGGAGTGGTACAATTTATTGCTACTATTGGTCAGATTCAAATACTTCTATGACATCATGGCCGGGTAAGGCAATGACATACACAACAACAAACGACTACGGCGAAAAGATGTATACATTTGATGTGCCTCAGGGAGCAACATATATCATCTTCTCAAACGGCAGTGCACAGACAACCGATATTAAATATCCCGGTGGCGAGGTTCGTTATTATCCTATTTCTTCAACCGATTCAAAGGGACATAACCTTGTAGCTACTTGGTAAAAATACTAAATTTAGGGGCGATTATTTCGCCCCTTTTAATTTTAGGAAACTGTTTAAATGAAAAATCTATTTTTACTATTGACAAAATGAATTATATATAATATAATTTCAAAGGTGTAAAGAAAATATCTTTACAGTTACACATATTTAACGGCAAGGAGCTGTGAATATGGAGAAAAATATAGAGGTTTCACTTCTGTTTGATTTTTATGGTGAGTTGCTTAAGCCCTCAGGCAGACAGGCTATTGATTTTTACTATAACGAGGATTTATCATTAGCGGAAATTGCCGACCAAACGGGAATTACCCGTCAAGGTGTGCGTGACAGCATTAAACGCTGTGAGCAACAGCTATTTGAATTTGAAGAAAAGCTTGGTTTGTTTAAACGCTTTGGTCAGCTTGAACAAGGTCTTGACGAAATAGCAAAGCTTGCAAATTCAATCAGCACACAAACCGAAGATGAACAAATAAAACAACTTGCTGACGATATTAAATTCAAGGCAGGTATACTTAAGGAATAAGAGGAATTTTTCATGGCATTTGAAGGACTTGCGGATAAACTTAGCAACGCATTCAAAAAACTGAAAAACAAGGGCAAGCTTACAGAGTCTGATGTAAAAGCAGCTATGCGTGAAGTGCGACTTGCTTTGCTTGAAGCAGATGTAAACTATAAGGTTGCTAAGGATTTTACAAATAAGATTGCCGAGCGTGCAATAGGACAGGATGTAATGGAAAGTCTTACACCTGCACAAATGGTAATTAAAATAGTTGATGAAGAGCTTACAGAGCTTATGGGCGGTGAGGGCTCAAGACTTGAATTTGCTTCAAAACCACCGACAATTATTATGCTTTGTGGTTTGCAGGGTTCAGGTAAAACTACTCACGCTGCTAAGCTTGCTCTTATGCTTAAAAATCAAAATAGACGACCAATGCTTGTAGCTTGCGATATTTATCGTCCTGCGGCTATTGAACAGCTTAAGGTTGTCGGCGGTCAGGTAGGCGTTACTGTATTTGAAAAGGGTACACAGAATCCTGTTAAGACTGCCAAAGAAGCAATTAAACACGCCAAGGATTACGGCAACGATGTTATTATTCTCGATACAGCCGGTAGACTTCATATTGATGATACACTTATGAAGGAGCTTAAGGATGTAAAGGCAGAGGTTAATCCGGATGAAATCTTGCTTGTTATTGACTCAATGACAGGTCAGGATGCCGTAAATGTTGCAAAAAGCTTTAATGAATGGCTTGAAATTTCAGGTGTTATTCTTACAAAGCTTGATGGTGACACCAGAGGCGGTGCGGCTCTCTCTGTTAAGGCTGTTACAGGTAAGCCAATTAAGTTTGCCGGTATAGGTGAAAAGCTTGAAGATATTGAAGTTTTCCATCCTGACAGAATGGCAAGCCGTATTCTCGGAATGGGCGATGTGCTTACTCTTATTGAGGATGCACAAAGCAAGATTGACCAGAAAAAGGCAGAACAGATGGCTCAGAAGATGATGAGCAATAAGTTTGACTTTAACGACCTTAATGAGCAGTTTGAGCAGATTAAAAAGATGGGTCCAATCAAGGGTATTCTTGCTAAAATTCCGGGTATGAATAAACAGCTTGAAAATGTTGATATTGATGACAGACAAATCGACTGGGTTCAGGCAATTATCCTTTCAATGACTCCTGAGGAAAGAAGCAACCCAAGCATATTAAATCTTTCTCGTAAACGCAGAATTGCGGCAGGTTCAGGCAGAAGCATTGAAGAAGTAAACAGACTTGTTAAGCAGCTTGACCAAATGCAGAAAATGCTCAAGCAGGTTAAGTCTAAGAGCAAAAGCGGTAAGATGAAAAAGCTTAGAAATCTTCCGGGACTTGGTGGTATGCCAATGAATGGTATGCCGCGTCAATAAGAATTCATCCAATAATATTGGTGAAGATATATTTTATTTAATTTTATGAGGTGAAAACAATGGCAGTTAAAATTAGACTCAGAAGAATGGGTTCAAAGAAAGCTCCTTTTTACAGAGTAGTAGTTGCAGATTCAAGATATCCAAGAAACGGTCGTTTCATCGAAGAAATCGGCACATATGATATTCTCAAGAAGCCTTCTGAATTCAATGTAGACGCTGAAGCTGTAAAGAAGTGGATTGCAAATGGTGCTCAGCCAACTGATACAGTTAAGTCTCTTCTTAAGAAGAACGGCATCATTGAATAATTGCGAGTAAGAAAGGACTGAAGAAATTGCAGGATTTACTTACAATTATCGCAAAAGGTCTTGTTGATGATCCCGATTCAGTCAAAGTAGATGCCGATGCTCCTACAGAGGATGGCACAGTAGTTTATCATATTCATGTTGCAGAGGACGATATGGGTAGAATTATCGGTAAGCAGGGTAGAATTGCTAAGGCTATTCGTACAATTGCTCGCAGTGCTGCAATCAGAAGTGATGAAAAAATTATGGTTGAAATCGATTGATCTCACTATGTATTTAATACATTAAAATAGGGCGGTCACACTAGGAAAAGTGTGACCGCCCTAAGTTTATAAATTAATAGTTTTGATTAAACTTTTAACTTTCTCTCTAATTAAGCGTCGGCTTAATCAAATATGCTTTTTATTAAATATCGGAATACTTGCAACAAGGCATACTATAATAGCAATTACTGTAATTGCTATGGCTGTATTATAGTCGCCGGAATCTTTTAATCCGTAAATCAAAGAATTTCCGTCCATTAGCATTGTAGGCATAAATTTATCAATCTTAGGGAACATTCCGACAAGATACAAAGCAAAAATGACTCCGCCTGTGCCAATAAGTACGCTTATATTTGTTTTTGTGAGTGTTGAAAAAAGTACAGTCAACGCAATTGCAAATAAGCCGAATATCCAAAGAATTACAACTGAAAAAATTAAGTTTTCGGCTATGCTGTTATCCCAATAGAAGGCACTGTATGCATATGTCAAACCAAAACAAGCAAAGTAGCCGGTTGTCCATAAAAAAATCATCATTAAGGTTTTCGCTAAAACTACCTTGTATCGGTCAAGACCCTTTGTAAGAGCAAGTACAAGTGTGCCTGATTGATATTCCTTAGTAAATATACTGCTTTCAATAAGAATGAAAGCAATAAGTCCCATTGGTATATTTTTAAAGAACTGTACCCAAGAATCAAGAGCCGTAACCTCGCCAACGGTAATTGAAATACTAATGTTTTGAGTTGAAGAAAGCATTTCCATAATTGCCGGTGTAGCTTTTGCAGTTGCCGGACCTAAAATTCCAAGAAAGATAAAAATAAGACCTATGCTTAATATCTTGCTTGTTCGAAGATGTTGTGTCCATTCTTTTTTTAAAAAGCTAATCATAGCTCTCATTTCTTTACTACCTCCATAAACAAGGATTCAAGTGTGGGTTCTGCCTTTTCAAATTTTACAATTGAAATTCTTTTTTCTGTAATAAAACTCAGAACATCGTACATACTATGCTCGTTTTCACTAAAAGTAAGCAAATTGTTTTCTGCTTTGCGAATTTTTGCAAAATTATTCATTAAAGATAGGGAAGAGGCTTCGTTTTCGGTTTGCAAAATATATTCATCTGTTCTGTAAACAGATTTAATATCGTTAAGCTTTCCTTGCATATCAACCTTACCGTCATTTAGAAAAGCAACATCAGTGCAAATTCTTTCAACATCAGATAGTATATGTGTAGAAAAAATAACAGTTGTCTGTTCTTTTACTGAGGTAAGAATATCAAGAATTTCTTTTCTGCCAACAGGGTCAAGAGCAGATGTAGGCTCGTCACAGATTAAAAGCTTTGGTTTATTCATAAGTGCCTGAGCGATTCCAAGTCGTTGTTTCATTCCTCTTGAATAACCTTTAATTCTGTGCTTTTCATTTGCAAGACCAACAAGCTCTAAAAGCTCTGAGATTCTGCTTTTGATTTCAGAATTATCAATTCCGGTGATTTCACCGCAAAATCTGAGATATTCTTTTGCAGTCATAAATGAATAAAACTCAGGAACATCAGGCAAATAACCGATGTAACGGTTGGTTGTTGTTTGACCATAGACTACTTTTTCGCCTGCAACAGTGATTTCACCTTTGTCAGCCCTCATAAGTCCAAGTACTGTTTTCATTGTTGTTGTTTTTCCTGCACCGTTTTTGCCAATGAATCCAAAAATACTTTTTTCGGGAACTGCAAGGTCAAGACCCTTTAAAACCTTTTTATCTGAAAAGCTCTTATGTAAATCTCTAATTTCGAGCATATTCATTAATCCTCATCCTTTCCGAAAATAAGGTAAGCTATTGGTCCGATAAAGTTCATTAATGCGATTGTTACTACAAGCCATAATGTACGATTTCCTCTTTTGTAATGCTTGTGAGTAAGAATATGATAAATTGAATATCCTAATAATCCAAACTGTATAATTACAAGTGGAATTAAAAATGGAAGATACTCCATAATATCCATTATAATGCCTCCTTTCTTTTTATTTCTACACAGAATCCATTATACCCGCAATAGGGACACTTCAGTTTTCTAAGCTTAGGTGTGTGAATTGCTAATAATGCCTGTGTGTATTTTGGCACAAATACCTCTTTGCACTGCGGACAAATGTAAGCAACTTTTTTGAAATAGTATGCAGATATTATGATTGCGTATATAATGAATATGGGGACATAAATTATAAACGGTAAGTAGTTACCTGTTGCAATCCATAAGATTATTGTATACCATTGCAAGAGCGAAAATGGTATTCCTGTGGTTAATAAAACAGCAAAATCTTTTTTTGTTTTAAAAGAGATTGTTTGATTTTCTTCGGGCAAAGAAGCTTTAGATAAGTTGTTTTGTTCCAAAGTTAATTGCGTGTTAAGCACTTGATTTTCACTGTTTTTCATTGTGTAAGCAACACTAGCATGTATTATCTTGTTATTGATGTGGTGTAGCCCTGACCTCCTTACAATGGCTATTTTACTACATTACGCAGCGTTACAAGCAATACCTTACGCAAGGGGATTTTTTAAAACTAATGAAATATTTTGATTTTATCCGACAAAAAGCTGAACCCAATAACAGATGCCCTCGCTTTCGTAATAGCCAATTCCAACACCGTCATATTTTGGAGATAAAATATTTTCTCGATGACTTTTTGAATTCATCCAATCGGTCATAACCTCCTCAGGTGTAGTTTGACCTCTTGCAATATTTTCAGCTGTACTTGATGCGAGAAGGTCGTTTATCATAGTTGTAGTGATTTTAGTGCCGTCGGGTCTGGTATGAGAATACAGAGTTTTAAGCTCTACTGCTCTCTCGTTTGCCAAAGCAGTAATATCTTTTCTTAGAGTTAATTTTGAAAGTCCGTTTTTGCTTCGTTCTTCATTTAAAAGTTCTGTTACTTTTTGTGCGTAGGCTTGGTAGGGATTTTCAGGTATATTTTCCTGAGTTGATGGGTCCGGCTTAACTGTAATAATACAGGTGGCGGTTTTTCCGTTGTGTGACTTAACAGTTAAGGTCGATTTACCTGCAACCTTTCCGTAAACTGTAACGGTTGATCCAGAGCAATCAATATCAGCTTTGTTGTTATTAGTGCTGACATTATAGCTTTTGTTAATTGCGTTATCAGGGTTAAAAGTTATTTTTAGTGTTTTACTTTCGCCAACCTTTAAGCTAAGCTCAGTTTTGCTGAGCGATATGCTCGAAACCTCGGCATTTGAAATATAATTATTATTGTTATTATTTTTATTTGCTGTTGACTGATTAGTGCTTGAAGATGAAGTGTTCTTGTCGGTTTTATCCTTGTTTTTGTCTGATTTTTTATCTGATGTCTTTGATGACGAATCGGAATTTGCTTTTTTGTCGGAGTCGGTGTCACTTGTACTCTCTTTTTTTGTTGTTGGCTCAGTTACTGTAGTTGTGCTTTCAATTGTGGTTAATTCAGTTGCTTGAGTTGTTTCGGTTAAGGTTGTATCTTTGCTTTCTGTTGTTGATTCGGTTGTAGCTTGTGTTGTAGGTTTTGTTTCTGTTGTTTGTGAATTGTCAGTGCAAGAAGTAAAAACAAAGGCAGATAGAATTGAGGCAATTATAAAACAAATAAATCTTTTTTTCATTATAAAATCTCCTTAATGTTAATGTAAATTAAGCCAACCCTATTCATTTATTGAAAAGAGTTGGCTTAGTTGGTTTAATAAAATTGTTTTAGTTTTGACCTGTAATAAGCTCTTCGTAAACAAATTCAGCAAACTTGATTCGCTGAGCCTCAAGGTCTGTTAATTTGATTGTTGAACAGGTTTGACCATTAATGACTGTATTGTCATCGTAGAACCATAAACCTTCTTCAGGAACATAATATTGTTCAACATCGTATTTTAAATAGGTAAGAGAATGAGAAACGAGTGCTGTAATCTCGTCTTTTTTAAGATTTGTTGTTACGAGTGGTCCAACAGAGCTAACAATCGAAACAATCTGAGCAAGGTCAGCGTCCTTCATACTCTTAAATAATGTTTCTATAAGCTTTCTCTGACGAGATGTTCTGTCCCAATCGTCACCATCAATACCTATTTCGTTACCATCTTCGTTTCTGTCCAAACCTCTGTTACGAGAATACCATAACGCTTGCTGTCCTGTAAGGTGAACAATTCCCGGAGCATCCTTAATGGTTGCCCATTCTTTTGATTGCTTGTTTTTATACATTTGGTAATTAATATAGTCGATTTCGTCCTGTGTAACCTCAATATCAATACCGCCAAGTGTATCTATAATCTTGATAAAACTTGCAAAGTCAACAACAGCGTAACGGTCTATTTTTATACCGAAGTTTGACTCAATTGTTTGGATAGCAAGCTTTGCACCGCCATTATTATATGAAGCATTGAGCTTGTTGTAACCCGAACCGGGAATATAAACATAAGTGTCACGCTGAAAAGATGTAAGCTTAAGTGTTTTATGAATATTGTCAATCGACATCATAATCATAGTATCACTTCTGCCGTGATCCTCACCCTTTGCATTATCTTCACCAAAAAGCATAATGTTAAGTACCTTTGAATTTTGAATAAGCTCATCCTCAGAAAGTGAAAGCTGAGTATGGTCGCCCTCAAGTGGGGAATAGGTTACAGTTGTAGAGTCTGTTGAGGTTGTGGCGTTTGTTTTTGGTGGCTCGTCATCTGAAATATCTTTATAATTCATAGAGTTAAGCAGTGAATAGTAGTACACAAGTCCACTACCGCACAATAAAAGAATAATAGAAAGCACCAGACAAACAGTACGAATACCCCTGCCTTTTTTGTTATAAACCTTTTTTATCTGTTTATTTGAGCTGATGTCAATCATATCATTTTGATTGTTAGATTTTTCATGATTAGCCATATTGCTCCTCCAAATTCAGAATTAAATAAACACACATTTAACTAAATTATATCATAAATGAAAATCAAATAATTCCGAAATAGAATAAAAACTATGTTATTGCAACACTATATTACAAAATTTTACAAAATTATCCTTGCTCATCGAGTGAAAGCATAAATGGGGGTAAAAATTCATCTTCAAAAACTTTGCTTTCAGGCATATTCATATCACGAATTGCAGTCAATATAGTTTCTTTTGCTTTTATAAATTCATCATTACCCATTCTTATTTCGTTAATACATTTAATAAGTGCAGAAAATTTATCAGCCGCCTTAATATATGGCTTAAGTTCAATATCTATTGCGGTGTTCATTTTGATTATATGCTCCATATCTTCTTTAAAATCATCAGGGAGCAATGCAATCAGCTTATCTGCGGCAGCGGTTTCAATTTCTTTGTAGGCGTTTATTATTGTAGGATTAAAATATTTTATAGGAGTCGGCATATCTCCGGTAATAATCTCGGTTGAATCGTGAAATAGTGCAAGTATGGCTGCTCTTTCTCCGTCTAACTTTTTGCCGAACCGTTTATTTGCAATCATAACAAGACAATGTGCAATCATTGCGACTTCAAGACTATGTTCACTCAAATTTTCGTATCTTGTGTTGTTCATAAGTCCCCAACGATTAATATATTTCATTCTAAAAAGCATTGCGTAAAAGTTCGATTGTTGCATAATAATAAAATCTCCGTGTATAATTTTTAAAAATATAATGCAATTTGTTTGCATATATGCTATAATGTACTATAATTAACTTAATTATATACTATTAGTAATGTAAATGCAAATACAGAATTTGTATTTTACTTACTTTTTCGGAGGAGTTATGTCAAAACGACTTTCTTTGTATTCAGAAAAACGCAAGTTTTATGCTTTGCGGGCTTTTTTGATTGCATTGGTAACAGCGGCAATAATTTTTATTCCGTTTATTATATTTAACGGTGGTATTTTTTACTATTATGGCGATTTTAATGTTCAGGAAATACCATTTTATCAGCTTGTACACGATGCAGTAAAAAACGGTCAGCTTGGTTGGAGTCATACAACAGATTTAGGTTCAGATTTACTTTCAAGCTATAGCTTTTATCTTATGGGAAGTCCGTTTTTTTGGATGACATTACCATTCTCAAATGAATTTGTGCCTTATTTAATAGGTCCGTTGCTTATATTAAAATTTGCTTGTGCATCACTTACTGCATATTTGTATTTGCGAAGATATGTTCAAAATAAAAATTTTGCGGTTATCGGTGGCCTGCTTTACGCATTTTCAGGTTTTTCGATATATAATGTATTCTTTTTCCATTTCCACGAGCCTATGATAGTATTTCCGTTGTTGCTTGCAGCTTTGGA
The DNA here is from genome assembly GCA_036310085.1 of Ruminococcus sp. Classification (GTDB taxonomy): domain Bacteria; phylum Bacillota; class Clostridia; order Oscillospirales; family Acutalibacteraceae; genus Ruminococcoides. The sequence continues at coordinate 7,158 of JAXJSN010000036.1, read as the reverse complement.
TTCATTTTTGTATGATAAAAAGCGTGGAATTTTTGCGTTGGCAGTATTTTCTGCTTGTGTTGTAAATTATTATTTCTTCACAGGTCAGGTTCTGTTTGTAATAATGTATTATTTTATGCTTGTCTGTACAAAAACATACAAGTTTAAGTTCAGTGAGTTTCTTTTGCTTGCCGTCGAGGTGCTTATAGGCTTTGCGGCTACTGCATTTTTATTATTGCCGTCAGTTTTGGGAATTATGGGTAATCCTAGACTTGACAGCTTGCCAAAGAATTGGGATGCTCTTGTATACGATGTTCCTCAAAGATATTGGCTTATGATTCTTGCTTTCTTTTTTCCAGCTGATATGCCAGCATTTCCTGTGTTTACTCCTGACTCCAACTGCAAGTGGGCTTCTGTTGCAGGTTGGATTCCGTTGTTTGGTATGACAGGAGTTATCGGTTATCTTCAAATCAGAAAGCGTACTTGGATAAAAAAACTGATAACTTTGCTTGTGCTTTGTGCTTTTGTTCCTGTTTTAAATAGTGCTTTTCAAATGTTTAATACTTCTATCTTCTATACAAGATGGTTCTATATGCTTGTGTTAGTTTTTACTCTTGCTACAATAAGAGCCTTAGAAGAAAAGCAAGTGAATTGGAACAGAGCAATAAGATGGTCAGCAGGTATAACTGTTGGACTTACTTTGTTTTTAGGTCTTATGCCGTCTGTTGAGGAGGCTGATGACGGAACAGAGGTGTGGTCACTTGGTGTTGCGGCTTCAGTTGAGCAATTTTGGGTGTACGCAACATTTGCGTTGGTAAGTATACTTGCTTTTGTTCTTATTATCAAAAAGTTTAAACGCTCACCTCAGATGTTTACAGCTATGCTATTGTTTGGTACACTTATGGTGTCGATAGTGTCATCAATGCTTATAATTGCAGTAGGTGCTTTTTCAAGCAGTACAACCGAAACGATTAAAAATGATATTATGAATAAAAGAGACGGCATAACAATCAAAGATATAGATGATGATGCAGTTCGTTGTGATTTTTATGAATGTGTTGATAATACACAGATGTTTTGGAAATTGCAAAGTATAAACTGCTTCCAAAGCTCGGTTTCACCAAGTATTATGAAGTTTTATGATTCATTGGGAGTTACAAGAGATGTTGCTTCTCGACCTGATACAAATTATTATGGTATCAGATCATTTTTAAGCTGTAAATATCTTTTTGATTATGTTGATGATGGCGAAAAGGGTTCAGCAGTGTCTTTCCTTTATCAGGACGGAGATACAAAAATGCCTTATTGGAAACATATAGCAACTCAAAATGGTTTTGATATTTATGAAAATGAATGTTATATTCCAATGGGATTTACTTACGATTCTTTCATAACAATGGAGGAATTTGACAGAATAGATAATGTTCACAGAAGCGAAACATCGCTTTATGCAATGGTGCTTACCAAGGAGCAGATGAAAAAATATTCTGAAATAACCGAATATTCAGATAAAAAGTATAGCTTGCTTTACGGCAAAAATCCCACTGATTTTATAAGTGTAGTTGATAATTACAAATATGGCAGAGATGCTTATAAAAAGGCATGCGAAACAAGAAAAGCAAATAGCTGTTCTGATTTTTCCTATACAAATACAGGTTTTAAGGCTGTATATGATAATACTAACGGTAAGGAAAATTTACTGTTTTTCTCAATTCCCTACAGTAAAGGTTTTACTGCCAAAGTAAACGGCAAGGCTGTAGATGTAGAGGAAGTAAATAACGGATTTATGGCGGTGAAAATTCCTGCCGATACAAAATGTGATGTTGTTTTTGAATACGAAACTCCGGGATTTTCCTTAGGCTTGAAAATTACTATCACAGCGTTTTGTGCTTTTGCTGTTTATTGCCTTGCAGTATATGGTTTAAAAAGAAAATTTCGTTTAAAGAAAAATCAAAAAGTTAAATAATAAAATTGATTACGAGGTGTAGTTATGTTTTTTGGAAGTAAAATACTTGATTATAAAGAAGAAATTTTAAATGATTTAAATACATTGCTAAGCTTTGAATCTGTTGCCGACCAAAAGCCTGAGGAATGTGCAAAAGCTCTTGACTTTATTATGAAAAGAGCCAAGGAGTTTGGTCTTAGCGGTGAGATTGTTACCGATAAGAGTGCCCATGTTCAGCTTGGCGAGGGCGGAAAGCTTTGCGGTGTGCTTGCACATCTTGATGTAGTGCCTGCAGGCGGAAACTGGACAGTTGAGCCTTTTGCACTTACAGATAAGGACGGCAGACTTTTTGGCAGAGGTATAGCTGACGATAAGGGTGCGGCTTTACTTAATTTGTATTGTTTGCGTGCTATAAAAGAAAGCGGAGTTGAAGGCAAAAATACTGTTCGTGCTATTTATGGTACAACCGAGGAATGTGGTATGGAGGATATGAATGGCTATTTTGAAAAAATGCCTATTCCTGATATGTCATTTACTCCCGATAGCGACTATGGTGTTTGTTTTGCAGAAAAGGGAATCCTTCAGTTAAAAGTAACTGCAAAAAGCAACGATGCGAAATTCTTGAATCAGTTTAATGCAGGTAAAGCAGTAAATGCTGTACCTGAAATAGCTTATGCTTTGATTGATACTTCACAATACGATGAAGATTTTCTTGAAAAGCTTGCAGAGAAAAAAGACGGCAAATTTGAGTTTAAGTCAACGATTGATGGTCTTATGGTTATTTGCAAGGGTAGTGCGGCACACGCTTGTCAGCCTGAAAAAGGTAAAAATGCCGCTTCAATGCTCGTTGACCTTATTGGCGATGCATTTAAGCAAGAAGAAATGGGAACTTTATGTACTTTCCTTGACCGTTCAGTGAATAATGAGTCAAACGGTTGTTCATTTGGTCTTAAAATGTCCGATTGTGTATCAGGTGCTTTAACTTTAAATCTTGGCTTGGTTGATATTGACGATAATAACGCAAGTGCTTGTATTGATATAAGGTACCCTGTTACTGTATGCGGAAAATCTGTATATGAGCAGTTTGAAAGAGTAGCAAAGCTTTATGACCTTTCTGTTGAGGTTCTTCACCACGAAAATCCGTTATATGTCGAAAGTTCAAGTGAGCTTGTGCAGATTCTCAGTTCAGCTTACGAGAGTGTAATGGGTGAAAAACCTCAGCTTTATTCAACGGGTGGCGGCACTTATGCCAGAAAGCTTGGCGGCAAGGGTGTAGCTTTTGGACCTGCTTTTCCTGATGATGATGTAAGAATGCATAATTCTGATGAAAGTATTGATAAGGATAAATTTTTCAAGCACGCACAGATTTGTCTTGAAGCTATGTATAGAATGTACATCTCGGATTAATTATTATTTGAAGGAATGATTTAATGAATACCGAAAAAACTATCAGATGTCAGGCTAAAAAGTCACTTGAATCAAATTGGGTAATTATTATAGCTTCTATTATGAGCGTTTTTGCCGTGGTTTTGTTTTTTGAGTGTTTGGTTTATTCATTTAGCTTTATGTTTGATTTGATTGACCCTGAAACGGGAAAGCTATATAATGGCGGAGAGTTTCTTTATAACATTATGTTTAGCATATCAATTGTAGCTATGATTTCGCTTTCTCCTGCTATTAACGGTATATATAAAATGTTTTATAAAATAGCTTGCGGTCAGCGTGCAGAAATTTCTGATTTGCTGTATTGTTTCAAAGCTCCGACATTCTATTTAAGAACGGTACTGCTAAATATTGTTACGCTAATTGTTTTTTCTGTTTTTTATTTTGGTTTAGATATTTACTCATATGCTTGTATGTATTTTGATGCAAATCTTTATGACGGCAAGGGCTTTGACCTTACAAAGCTTTTGTTGCTTGCAATATGGGTTTTATCTGCAATAATTAAAATTTGCGGATATTTAATTTTTGTTAATTTTCCTCTTTTTGCATATGCAGAGGATGATACATTAAGCTTAACGGAGTACACATTGGGAATGTACGGATTTGCTGTTAAAAATTTTGGTAAATCCCTTAAGCTATTCTTTGGTTTTTCAGGATGGCTTGCATTGTGTTTTTTTGTAGTGCCTGCTTTTTATGTATTACCTTATATTATGACTTCATTTGCAACCTCGGCAAAGTGGCTGTTTGCACTTGAAAGGGACAGGAGATTTGTATGTTAGTTTCTCTATGTATGATTGCTTATAATGAAGCCAAGGTTTTAAGCTCTATATTCAGAGATATTGCTTTGCAGGATTATCCACACGACCAAATGGAAATTATCTTTGTTGACAGTATGTCAACAGATAATACCGCTGAAATGATGGAAAAATTTAAAAATACCGATTACGGCTTTAGAAATGTTGAAATTGTGCAGAGTGTAAAGAAAAACCAAGCTTGTTCCTGGAATGCGGCACTTATGACAGCTCATGGAGATGTTATCATAAGAGTTGATGCCCACGCAAGAATACCACGCAACTTCGTTTCAAGAAATATATATAATATAATGCAGGGCGAGGATGTAGTAGGCGGTGGAAGACCGAATATTACTTCGGATGCTTCATCGTGGAAGCTTACATTGCTTGCGGCAGAGGATTCTTTATTCGGAAGCTCTGTTGCGGCATATAGAAGACCGCCTACTCAAAAAGAGTACCTTGATAGTCTGTTTCATGCGGCTTATCGCAGAGAGGTTATTCAAACAGTTGGTGGATTTAACGAAGATTTAGGCAGAACAGAAGATAATGAATTTCATTACAGAATAAGATGTGCCGGATATAAGCTTTGCTGTTGCCCTGATATTATTTCTTATCAACATTCTAGAAATGATTTAAGGGGAATGGTAAAGCAAAAATACTCAAACGGCAGATGGATAGGATTAACTGTATCAGAGTGTCCGGGTTGCTTGTCATATTTCCATTTTGCACCGTTTTTGTTTGTAATAGCATTGTTGTTTTCTTTGTCACTTGCAATTATAGGACATCCTGAAATCCTTTATATTTTGCTTTCGCTTTATGGAATGTTTGATATTGTAAATACTGTTGGTTGCTTTACTATGAAAAATGTTCAGCCTCAATTTATTCTGTTGTTGGTTATTTTCCCGTTGCTTCATATTTCTTACGGAATAGGAACAATTGTCGGACTTTTACAGATTCCATCATGGAAGAAAAAAATAAAAAACAGCACGGCTAAAGAACGCATTGAAAAGGTAAAAAGAAAAATTGAAAAAAATACGCTGAAATAATACGGAGTTAATATGTCTGATATTGTAAAAATGACCCCCGAAAAGCTCAGGGAGTTACAACTAAAACAGCTTGATATGCTTGTATATTTTAAAGAGTTTTGCGTTAAAAATAATCTTACTTTTTATTTAATAGGAGGTTGTTTAATCGGAGCGTTAAGAAACGGCGGATTTGTCCCTTGGGATGATGATGTTGATGTGCTTATGCCTCGTGGCGATTACGAAAAGCTTGTAAAGCTATGGAAAGAACAAGCGGCAGACGGAAGATTTGTGTTGCTCAAAACTGATGATGAAGTTTTTACAGGAAATATTTTTATTACCATCACCGACACAAATTACACTATGGTTAAGGATAATCAGAGAGATGTTGACATTCCTCACGGTCTGGTGCTTGATGTTTTTCCGCTTGATGTATGCCCCGACGGACGATTCGCAAGAAAAATGCAGTATGTTTGGACAATGATATATTCGCTGTTTTTGGCTCAGATTGTACCTGAAAACCACGGTGGCATTTTAAGCTTTGGCAGTAAAGTATTACTTTCTGTTTTCAGAGGTAAAAAGCTCCGTAATAAAATTTGGCGATATGCCGAGCGTAAAATGACAAGATATAAGCTTGAAGAAAATAAATGTGTTACTGAGCTTTGTGCAGGTCCTTATTGGATGAAAATGGAATACCCTAAACATATTTATGACGGTGTTGATTATGTTACCTTTGAGGGAATTGAAATGCCGTGTATGAAGGGATATGATGAGTATTTAACAATGGTTTTTGGTGATTATATGCAGTTGCCTCCAAAGGAAAAGCAGGTTCCACACCACGACATAGCTTATCTTGACCTTGATACACCTTGTATTGAATATGACAGAAAGCGAAAGACTAAAAATGTTTGATTTTAAAAATTTTTGGACTGATACAGATTATGATAATTTGAGATGTTATCTGATTGATAACGCCGATTTAAATTATAAAAGCTTTCATTCTTCTCTTGTGCAAACAGACAATGATGATTACATAATTGGTGTAAGAATGCCGATGCTCAGAGAAATAGGGAAGAGTATATCAAAAGGCAATCCAAGAAGCTTCCTTGATGGTTCATACAGAGATTATTACGAGGAACGAATGCTTAGAGGCGTTGTAACAGGGCTTATTAATCCTGAAAACTTTGAAGATTTTTGTGCGATGTGTGACAGCTACATTCCCGATATTGATAACTGGGCATTGTGTGACGGATTTTGTGCAGGACTTAAAAAGGTTAAAAAATTTAAAGCAGAATTTTTTGATTATATTGAAGCTTATCTTTACTCTGAAAATATGTGGGCAAAGCGTACTGCGTTTGTTATTATGCTTGACTATTATTTGGAAGATGAATATATAGACAGAGTGCTTGCTCGTTGTAACGCAATTGACAGCGATGAATATTATGTTTGTATGGCACAGGGCTGGTTGCTTGCAACTGCACTTGCAAAATGCGAAAGCAAGACAATTGAATTTTTAAAAAATAATTCGCTTAATGATGCAACCTTTGATAAGGCGGTTCAAAAAGTTATTGAAAGTCGACGAATTTCGGAAAAAACTAAGTTTGATGTAATGAAAATAAAATCAGACAGAATTTTCAAGTGTTAGTTTCTTTTCTTTGTCTTTGAGTTTAAAATAAAAAATATATTGACAAATTATTAAGTTGTCGTATAATAATAAACATAAATTGTCTTCGGGGCGGAGTGAAATTCTCCACCGGCGGTAAAAGTCCGCTAACAGGCGTTTGCCTGCCGAGTCTGTGGAATTCAGACACCGACGGTTATAGTCCGGATGTTAGAAGATGCAAGTTGTAGCTGTCTGTGGGCAGTTGCATTATTTTTGCTATTTATCCCGTTGCAATACGCAGCGGGATTTTTTGTTTTTAGAATTAGTCGAAGATTAAAAAACTAAAAGTTTCGCTCCAGCCTTTACAAAGGCTGG
>JAXJSN010000035.1:0-3172 GCA_036310085.1 Ruminococcus sp. | reverse complement strand
GATATTTTAATGGTGATAATCTGATATTGATTAATCGTGATAAAACTCCTATTGATAAAAAAGCGGATTTGGTTTTTTATGAAAAAGTCGGAGAATTGCTTGATAAAATAATCGTATAGATATAATTAAAAGGCGTTGGTGATTGCTTGACCAATGCCTTTTTTGTTAATAAGACCTTTAAAATAAATTTTAAAAAATTTCAACACACCTACTTGACAACGCAAAGTAGGTGTGTTATATTTTTACTCGAGCTACTAAGTAATACAAAGTAGCTTTTAAGAAAGGGGTTGATGCCTTGGGTGATCCGCAATTATTGCGAGGTATTTTGGAAGGTTGTGTTTTATCAATAATTTCAAAGGGTGAAACATACGGATATGAAATCCTTGCCGAGCTTGAAGCTAACGGATTTGAAAATCTGCTTGAAGGTACGCTTTATCCTATACTTACCCGATTGGAGAAAAAGGGGCTTGTTTCTTGCCGAAAAGAAAAATCTCCATTCGGTCCGATTAGAAAATATTATTCTATAACAGAAAACGGTAGGGCAGACCTTGAAGAGTTTAAAAGTAATTATAAAAAAATAACTTCTTCGGCAGATAAAATTTTATATGGAGATTTGGAGAGTGTAATTAATGAGAGATAGCTATGCGTTTTATACCGATAAATTAACAGGTGAATATCGTACAGTATTTGATAAAATTGAAATGTATATCGGAACTCAAACCTGTGATGATATTACAAAAGAAGACAAATTAAGTCAGTTGCTTGATATGTTTTTGAGTGCTCAGGAGGAAGGAAAACCGGTTCATAAAATCGTAGGCGGTAGTGTTGAGGAGTTTTGTAAAACTTTTTGCTCTGACTTTGGTTTTGAAGGTACAATGTTGAATATTTTAGATATGTTTAAAACCCTTGCATGGTGTTTTATTGTGCTTTCTGTGTTTGATATCATTTCTATGGATTGGAGCACTGCTGATGATTTTTTTACAACTTTGAGCAGTGTTAATATTTCAGGTTATATTATCGGCTTTGTACTTAGCTCTGTAATTGGTAGGATAGCTAATTCGATTATGTGTAAAGCTATGTTTAAGCTAAAGCGTTTGTCTGTTAATTTTTTAAAAATTGCTTCTTTACTTGTTTCGGTTTTGGTGTTTGTGGGATTGGTTTGGGTTATTAATTCAAGCAAAACTGATTTTATCAGTTGCCCAATGTGGATAGTTTTGGTATGTTCCATTGTTTACCTTGTGCTTTATTATTTGATAAATCACGAAAGATTAAAGGCTGAAAAAAAGAATGATATTCGCTTTATTGATATGGTGAATCAAGACCTTGATGAAGATCTTCCGAAATTAATGGAAGAAAAATACAATACACTAAACAAACGCAGTATAAAGCGTGGTAAAGGTGAGCTTACAATGCAGGCTTTTCTTGATAAAGAAGAAAAAGATTGCGATACTATTCAAAAACAAAAGTGGCTATATTATTTAATGCCTATGGCAATAACATTAATAGGCTTTGTATCTACATATTTTACAAGTGGGTTTGATACAGTTTTTGATGCGGTAATATTTATAGCTATAACACTTGCCATAGAATTTCCTATTGTGTTGGGAATATGGCGAATTTCAAAAAACGGTGCAATAAAGCGTAAAGCTTGGATTAAGTATAAGAGAGAGCAACTAAAGAACATTCCGTAATTGACTAAGAATTTTCTTTTCTCGTCTGCTTACTTGTACCTGTGTCATATCTAAAATTACGGCAGTTTGCGACTGAGTTTTGTTTTTGTAATATCTAAGGTTAATAATTTTTTGGTCTTTTTCATCAAGATTGTTTAATGCCTGCCTCAAACTTAGTTTTTCAGCAATTTCCTCCTGTATATCATCAGTAGGAATGTCAATTTGAGGGTTGCCTTCCTCGTCATATTCGGCTGTAAGTGATAGTGGAGAACGAGCAGAGTTAAGTGCATCAATTATTTTTTCAACAGGTTCATTAAGATATTTTGCAAGCTGAGATACGGTAAGCTCATTACCGTGTTTCAGCTTGTTTTCATTATTAAGCTTGCAAATTTTTAATGAAAGCTCTTTAAGTGAGCGACTTACCTTTACCGCACCGCCATCTCTGAAAAGCCTTTTAATTTCGCCCATAATCACAGGGAAAGCGTAGGTGGAAAATTGCAAATTACGGCTTTCGTCAAAATTATTCATCGCTTTAGTAAGACCAAGACAGCCTGCGGCAAAAAGCTCGTCATATTCAATACCTTTGTTAGAAAATCTTTTACAGCAAGCGTGAACAAGTCCCATATGATTTAGTGCGGCGTTGTTTTTATCTTTCATCATATTTTGATATTGTTTTTTCAAGTGTGATAGTTGTACCTTTTCCTACAGTGCTTTTAACCTTGACCTTATCGCAAAAGCTTTGCATTACAGCAAATCCGAGCCCTGCTCTGTCTTCCTCTGGTGCTGTGGTAAATAAAGGTTCCATAGCTTTTGGTATGTCTTCAATTCCACAACCCTTGTCACGGATTTTTATTATTACCTTATTACCCTCGCAAATTCTGCCTTTTATGTAAATTGTTCCGTTTTCTCGTTTGTAGCCATGAACAATGCAGTTTGTAACAGCCTCAGAAACAGCAGTTTTTATGTCGCTAAGCTCATTAATAGTTGGGTCAAGGCACATAATAAAAGCAGAAATAACGCTTCTGGCAAAAGCCTCGTTACAGCTTTTTGATAAAAAACTTATATTCATTTCATTAATAATATTCATCTTAATACCCCCAACGCTTCAAGTCCCGACATAGCAAAAATTCTGTACATATTTTCAGGTATATTTGTAACCTTTAAAGCTCCACCGAGTAGCTTCATTTGGCGGTATCTGCCCATAACAAGCCCGACACCCGAAGAATCCATAAAGCTTACGGCTCCAAAGTCAAGACAAAGTATTTTTGGTCTTAGCGTTTCGGTTGCACCGTCAATTTTTGTGCGTATTTTTGCAGCGGCATCGTGGTCAATTTCGCCGTCTAAATAGGCTGTCAAAATATTGTTTTTAAATTCCGTTCTTAGCATTTTATCAATCCTTTGCAAAAAAATAACTCCATACTATAATATATAGTATGGAGTGAAAAATTTGTTTTATTCTGTTGTATAAAAATATTTTGCTGATGGAGGGTGTGTCAATAAGT
>JAXJSN010000034.1:0-9697 GCA_036310085.1 Ruminococcus sp. | reverse complement strand
TGACAATGGGTACAAGAATCGTTGTTATGAAGGACGGCTTCATTCAGCAGGTTGATACTCCACAGCACCTCTATGATATGCCATGCAATATGTTCGTAGCTGGCTTTATCGGTTCACCACAGATGAACTTTATCAACGCTACACTTAAGAAGGATGGCTCTGCATTCACACTTAACTTTGACAAGTACAGCATTCCGATTCCTGCTGACAAGGCTAAGAACGGTGCTCTTGATAAGTATGTTGGCAAAGAGGTTGTATTCGGTATTCGTCCTGAGCATGTTCACGATGAGCCTGAATTCCTTGCTAAGTCAAATTGTCTCCTCAACGCTAATGTTGATGTTACTGAACTTATGGGTGCAGAAATTTATCTTTATGTTAATATCGGCGGTATTCCTGTTACAGCTCGTGTTGAGCCTACATCAACAGCTAAGCCTGGCGACAACATTAAGATTGCTTTCGATCTTTCAAAGCTTCATGTATTTGATAAGGATACAGAGCAGACAATTATTAACTAATTGTAAAAATTAAATTAACGGCGGAGTTTCCTCCGCCGTTTTTTTGGGTATGCGATAAAATTGGGTATAGTTACTTTAAATATGCCGTTAAGCGGTTTAATAATTACGGCATATTTATTTTTGGTGAGTTGGAATGAAAAAAATTATTCTTTTAGCAATTTCATTTTGCTTAATATTATCCGGTTGTTATGTTAATTCAAAGGTTATTACTGACCTTGAAGATGACTATAAATCGTTGTCGAGTGATTTTAATGAAGTAGCTGATTCATACGCTGAGGATATTTCTTCGCACTCTGATTTAGGTTATAACTCTGCTGACAAGTCCGGTAATATGTTTATGAATTTAAAATCCGGTGCTACAATTGAAGTTCTTTTGTATATGGATGAATCTTCAAATACTAAGTATACCGTGACTTATTCAATTGATTTGAATGGATATAATACTGATGTAGCTTATCTTAATGTTCCGTCTGAGGACAGAGAGTTGCTTTGCAGTATGGTTAATGCATTTTCAAGAGAAACTCTAGGTGAGCATAATCTTAATTCTGCAATCGAAATTCCTGCTTCGGTAGTTGAAAGTATAAAGGATAAATCATATCAGGAAGAGGTACATAATTCCACAAAGTCTTTCCCTAATATGTTTGTTCCGAATATTAAAATTGAACATCAGATACTTTCAATTAATCCCGAAACAAGTTCATTTATTGAAACTGTTAATATTCACGGCGAAATAAAATAGATTATAATATAAAAACCTCCGCAATCTAAATATGCGGAGGTTTTAGTTTTATACCAAAGGTCTAATAAATTTAAAATTTATTGGGCGAGGTATGAAAATATTATTTTATTGTCATTTAAAAAAGTTATACAGACCAAATACAAAAAGAATAACAACAATCGACGGCAGAACATAGGTCATATAACCTCGTAAAATAGTATGGATTTTTAAACCCTTGCCGGTGTTAGCTTCTTTTATAAAATTGTTCCAGCCCCAGCCGTGCTTAGATACACAAAAGAGTATGGTAATGAGAGAGCCGAGCGGTAAAAGAATATTGCTTATAATAAAATCTTCAAGATCCATTATGGTTGATGTGCCACCAAACGGATGAATAAATGACAGTACATTAAATCCAAGTACGCAAGGAAGTGAAAGAATTATCATAAGAATACAGTTAATAAGACAAGCTTTTTTTCTGCTCCAATTAAATAAATCCATAGTACAGGAAATAATACATTCAAAAACTGCAAATATTGTAGAAAGAGCGGCAAAGCTTAAAAATACAAAGAATAAGCTACCCCACAATCTACCCAAAGGAATATTATTAAATATATTTGGCAGAGTAACAAAAATTAGTTGTGGTCCGGCATTAACCTCAACACCGTATGCTGAGCAAGCAGGGAAGATAATAAGACCTGAAATTAGGGCTACAAATGTATCTAAAACAGAAACATTAACAGCTTCGCCTGCAAGTGTATGTTTTTTATCAATATAACTGCCGAAAACAGCCATACCACCTATACCAAGGCTTAAAGTGAAAAACGCTTGGTTCATAGCGGCAATTATTACATTGATTATTCCTATTTCTTTTATTTTGTCAAAATCCGGAACAAGATAAAATTTAAGTCCGCTCAAACCGCCGTCTATAAATATACTGTTAATTGCGAGTATTGCCATTATACCTAAAAGCAGTATCATCATTACTTTTGTAATTCGCTCAAGTCCGTTTTTTAAACCGAATGAGCAAACAAGAAATCCTATCAGTATAACAATAGTGGTGTAAAAGATCATTGAAAATGTATCGGATTGAATATTACCAAGTTGCAATTTAATTTGTTCGCTGTCAAGCGTTGCTAATTTGCCGCTTGCGGAATCGACAAAATATTTTAGTATCCATCCGGATACGCTTGTGTAGAACATCATCAACAGATAACATCCGATTGTTGCAACATATCCGTGATAATGCCATTTTGAATTCTTTTTTTCAAGTTGTTGATACATTTTGGCAGGGCTTTTTTGACTTGCTCTGCCGATGGAAAATTCCATTGACAATACAGGAACGCCTAAAATTATCAGAAAGAAAATATAAATCAATACGAAAATTCCACCTCCGTTTTGTCCTACAATGTACGGGAATTTCCATACATTACCTATTCCGATTGCACAGCCGGCACTAAGTAGGATAAACCCCAGTCGGCTGCCTAAGTGTTCTCTTTGCATAAATACCTCCAATAATATGTTGTAATACATAATTGATTACTTTAATAATGTAAAGTTGTTTTTGTGACATTCAATTATTTTGTTTTGTCGCAATTTGCTTATTTCAACAGATAAACCACTACGGTCAACCTCAAGAAAATCCGCAAGTTCTTGACGATTAAACGGAATTGTAAACTTGTTACTGTTGTTAAGCTTTGCCTGATGCATAAGATAAGCCAAAAGCTTTTCTTTAGTAGTTTTTTTAGAAGTTATCTCAGATTTTTGATTGAAAAATATATTTTTCATTGCCATAATTTTTAGCAAATTTAAAATCAATCTATTGTGGAAATCGCACGAGTTATTGCAAGCCTTGGAGATTTTATGAGATTTGATTAATAAAACCTCTGTTGTGTCTGTGGATATTACGCTTACGGGAATTGAATTAACCTCTGCAAAAGCAAAGGATTCTGCGAATAATTGAGATGGATCAATGTTAGTTATTATATTTCGGTTTCCGTAATAATCATTTCTGACAATTTGTGCGTTTCCTGATAGCAAAATTCCAACGCTGTCAATTGATTCTCCTTCTAAAAATATTACTTCATTTTTTGAAAATCTTAAAACCTTAGCATCAAGGCAACTAAGTATAGATATAAGATTTTCTTTTGAAATATCTGCAAAAATCGGACACTCTTGCAGTATATCAATGTATTTTTTCAAAACACCCCTCCTTTTGTTGAATTTTCAACATACAATACCTATTAATTGTACTAAAATATACTTGTAAATTCAATAATAAATTTATATTTTATTTAGAAAAATTTTGAGAATTAATATCAAAATGGCAAGATTGTAATTAATTGGTATGAATCTCAATAAAAGGTTTAATCAGAATAATAAGGAGTCAACTTACTATGTTAAGAAAAATAATAAAAATTGAAGAAGAAAAATGTAACGGTTGTGGTGCGTGTGCAGTAGCTTGTCATGAGGGAGCTATTGAGATTATCAACGGAAAAGCAAAGCTTACAAGAGAGGATTATTGTGACGGATTAGGCGATTGTCTTCCAACTTGTCCGATGGATGCAATTTCATTTGAGGAGAGAGAAGCTCCGGCTTATAATGAAAAAGCTGTGCTTGAAGCAAAAAAGAAAAAGGAAATGCAAAAACTGCCTTGTGGCTGTCCCGGTACACAATCAAAGAGTATTGAAAGAAAAAGTAAGACTGAAAGTCTGTTGATGTCATTTGCACCTGAAAGTCAGTTGATGCAATGGCCTGTGCAAATTAAGCTTGTACCTGTTAATGCTCCATACTTTGACGGTGCAAATCTTTTGATAGCGGCAGATTGTACAGCATATGCTTATGCGAATTTTCATAACGAATTTATTCGTAACAGAATAACTCTTATCGGTTGCCCTAAGCTTGATGAAGGTGATTATACAGATAAGCTCACCGGGATTATTTCACTTAATAATATAAAGAGTGTGACAGTTGTTCGTATGGAAGTTCCTTGTTGCGGTGGTATAGAAAACGCTGCAAAAACTGCTTTGCAAGCAAGCGGAAAATTTATTCCGTGGCAAATTGTTACTATTTCAACTGATGGAAAAATAGTTTGAAAGTAATAGTCTTGACTATCTATGTTGAATTTGTTATGAAATTGTGAGCAGTAAAATTTAATGATGAATTTTTTAAAAAAGTCCAAAAAAGCTAGTGTTTATGCGGATGCTACGATAAGTAGCATCCGTTTTTTGCGTTTGTAAACAGGTGTTGGTGGCGCTACCTTGCTATTTTGAGTATGATGTGATTGTCAAATGAAAACACAAACGAAAACAACAAGCGGAGGTTTTACTATGAAACAGAAAAAGGAAATTATTATTGAAGCAAAGAACCTTAAAAAGAGTTTTCGCACAGGCGATACCGAACAGACAATTTTTGAAAATCTAAATCTTAATATATATAAGGGCGACTTTACCGTTATTATGGGTAGCTCAGGAGCAGGCAAATCCACCCTGATGTATTCGCTTTCAGGTATGGACAGACCGACTGCTGGCGAGGTTGTTTTTAACGGTAAGAAGATTACCGCTTTAAATGATGATAAGCTGGCGATTTTCAGAAGAAAGAATTGCGGATTTGTTTTTCAGCAAATTTATCTGCTTGATAAAATGAGTCTTATGGATAATGTTCTTACAGCAAGTGCTTTGTCAGGTGAAAGCAAAAAGGATGCAGTAAAGCGTTCCAAAGAGCTTTTCGACCTTGTAAATATTCCTGAGATAACATGCAAAAAATTTCCGTCCCAAGTGTCTGGTGGTGAAGCACAAAGAGCTGGTATTGTAAGAGCTGTAATAAACAGACCTGAGGTTTTGTTTGCTGATGAACCGACAGGTGCGTTGAATTCAAATAACTCGACAGCTGTGCTTGATGTTTTTACAAAACTGCATAACGAGGGTCAGAGTATAATAATGGTAACTCACGACAAAAAAACAGCATTAAGAGGAAACCGAGTTCTTTATGTAAGAGATGGCAAGGTTTTTGGTGAGTGTGACCTCGGCACTTACACCAATGATAGTAAAGAGCGAGAGGCTAAGCTTAACTACTTTTTAGCTGAGATGGGATGGTAATATGAGAAAAATACTTAATCAAGTTTCTTATAACTTAAAAAAAGATAAATCTTCTTATATTTCTTTTGGAGTAATCATATTGATTACAGCCTTGATTTTAAACTGTGCGGCAGTTTTGATGTTGCAGGCAGACACCGCATATGACGAAAAGTTTGCAAAGCTAAATACCGCCGAGGTCAATGTGATTGTTCCTGAAATTCAAGGCAACAGCGAGCTTGAAAAAGCTATCGGTAAAACTGACGGAGTTAAAAAGACCGAAAGCCACAAAGCGATTTTTAAGGAAGCGACTGTTAAGGATTTTAACGGTACCGACTTTTCGATGAATACAGTATTTTATAATTTTGACAGCAAACGAAATATAAATAAATTTGAGCTTGTATCGGAAAGCAAAAAGGGTGTTGATAATCCGATTTACATTCCTCTTTATGTTGCCGAGTTTGGCGGTTTTGCCTTGAATGATGAAATTATTTATTCTATAGACGGCAAGTCACACCGCTTTACTGTAGCCGGAATTATCGAGGAAATGCAGTACGGCAACTATGGCTCATCGCTTTTATGTGCATATCTTCCGCAAAAAGAATTTACAAAGCTTGCAGATACCTATAATGAAAATGTTGTAGTTGAATATTCAATGGACATCAGCGAGGGTGCAAGTATTGATAAGATTAAAGAAGCAGTAAGCAAAAAGCTTGAAGACAACAGCGTGATGATGCTTTCAAACCTTGACAGTGAAAGTGTAAAAGGTGCGAGAACAATGGTTTGTGATTTGCTTATCTTAATTTTAATTGCATTTGCACTTATCATTCTTACGGTTAGTGTATTTTTGAGCAATTTCAGAGTGAAAAATGCTATTGAGTCAGAAATTGTTAATATGAGTGTGTTGAAAGCCTTGGGATATACAAGCGGTCAGATTACAGCAGGAATTACTTTGCCTTACGCTATGACTTCTCTGTTGTTTACCGTAGTAGGTGCAAAATTCTCTTACGATTTGCTACCTTTGCTTTCCTCGGTGCTTACAGTTCAGTCAGGCTTTTCGTTTGATGTAAGGTTTGATATTATAAGCTTTATTTGTGTTTCTTGTGTTCTTGCAGGAGTTGTAACATTCTTTACATTTGTATCTGCACGAAAAATCAAAAAAACTCAGCCTATTGACGGTTTAAGAGGTAACTTAAGTTTTGGCAAGGCTAAGAAAAATTATTTTCCTCTTGAAAAAACTAAAGGAAATACCAAGCTTTTACTTGTATTAAAGCAGATTTTTGCTTGCAAAAAGCATAATGTAATGCTCTTTTTGGTGTCATTTGTATTGACAATCTTAATAGCGTTTTCGGGTACACTTTTTTATAATGTAGCTATAAAGCCTGATAATTTTATGTCGGCTTTATCGGATGAAGTTCCTGATGTGATTATAAATTCTCAAAATAAAAGTATAAACGAGCTTCAAGCGGTGTTGAATGATGATAAACGGGTAGAAAACTCATTGCAATATATAACCGGCAGTGTTAAAATTAAAGATAAGGCAATCAAAGCTTTTGCTTGCGAGGATTTTTCAAAGGTGAGAAATAATGCTTGCTATATTGGAAAAAATCCGAAAAACAGCAATGAAATTGCATTGGGCAGTGCATTTGAAGAAAGCTTTAAAATCGGTGATAATGTCAGAGTAAATCTTAACGACACCGAAAAAAGCTTTAAGGTTACAGGCTTTGTGCAAAGTGTCAACTTGCTGGGCGAATTTTGTGAGCTTAGCTTAAACGGCTACAACAGTCTTTGTAAGGATAAGCCGACACCGACTGTTTATGTTTATTTAAATGAAACAGCAGATGCACAAAAGTTTGTAGAAGAATATAAAACCGACTACCCTGACATAATAAATTCTCAAAAACAACAAGAAGAAGCTCAGGATATGTATATGAGTATAACAGTGGTGCTTGTTTGCATTATTTTTGCAGTAACAATTTTGGTTGTACTCTTTATTTTATATATAGTAATCAAGTCTTTGCTTGTAAAAAGAAGACAGGAGTTAGGTATATACAAGGCAATGGGCTACACAAGTTCACAGCTTATTATACAGACCGCAGGTTCGTTTATGCCGGTGACAATTTTGGCAATCGTGCTATCAAGTGTTATGGCACTTTTCTATATGCCGTGCATATATCAAGTGATTTTCGAGGCACTTGGAGTTATGAAAAACAGCATTGAAATTTCTTTCGGATTTTTAATGCTCTTTGCGGCGGTTCAAATTATTATAAACATTATTATAAGTGTTATTTTATGTATGCCAATCAGAAAAATTTCAGCATACACATTAATTAAGGAATAAAGGTGATTAAAATGGATTTTGGCGATAAGTTAAAACAGTATAGATTAAAAGAGGGGCTTTCTCAGGAACAGCTTGCCGAGAAAATCGGTGTATCTCGTCAGGCAATTACAAAGTGGGAAACCAAGCGTGGCTTGCCTGATGTTGAAAATATGATAATACTTGCTGAGATTTTTAAACTGACACTTGACGAGCTTGTGCTTGAGGAGGTTAAAAAGCAGGAAGAAAAGACAGAAGTTTTTGAAAGCGAAACAGTTTATGACATTGACATTCAAAAGCACTTTGACATAAACTTAGGCGGAGCTAAAAAAATTACTCTTAAAACAGGAGCAGATGAAAAAATTCACATTAGATTATCTTCGACTACTCTTTCTGATATCGGCTCTCTCTTTAAAATCAAGCTTGACGAAAAGAAGAATAAGCTTGATGTGGAGCTTGTAAACAAAAAGGGTGTCAGCCGTTTTGAAACTCAAGAAAGCGTGGAAATTTTAGTGCTTCTTCCTGAAAACTTTACCGAGCATACCGAGATTGGTGCAAGCGTTAAGGAACTTTATATTGAGGATTTACGCCTAAGTCGTTTAGAGTACGACGGCGATGCAGAGAAAATATATATTCGTGACGCTCAGGGTAGTATTGAGCTTACCTCAAAGACTGACTACGAAATTTTTGTTACAGGCAACTGCACAAAGCTTGATATAAATCAGTTCAAGGCAAAAACAGTTGTTCACCTTAAAAATGCCGATAACTACAAGCTTATTAACAATGGCAAAAAGTGCAAGCTTATTACTCGCAAAAACGGCGAGATAGCGGAATTTGCAGAAAACGAAGCTGCCGAAAATGTTATAAGTGCATCAGGACTTTTCTCTGAGTTGATAGTTGAGGTTGAAAGATAAACTTGAATTTTTGGAGGAATTATAGTGAAAAAAGCTGATAAATATAAAGAACTCTTTAGTAAAGAGTATTTGATGGGACCAAACAGTATGAGATTGCTTGAGGAAATGCTTAATAAGTATCCGCTTGAGCGTGGGATGCGAGTATTAGACTTAGGTTGTGGAAAAGGATTAACGAGCTTGTTTCTTGCAAAGGAAGCTAATGCAACTGTTTTTGCAACAGATTTATGGATTAGTGCAACAGAGAACAATTCTCGTTTTAATGAATGGGGTATTTCAGAAAATGTAGTTCCTATTCATGCTGATGCAAACGATTTGCCGTTTTCAGATGAGTATTTTGATGCAGTTGTAGCCATAGATTCACTTCATTATGTTGCAGCACAACCACATTTTATTGATAAAAAGATTTTACCGTTATTAAAACCAAATGGTGTCGCAATCATAGCAATGCCCGGACTCAAAAAAGAGATACACGGAAACGAGCCTGATATTATCAGAGAATGGATTGATGGCGAAGATAATGAATATCTTTTATGGCATAGTAGAGAATGGTGGCTAAAGCATATTGGTCAGAACAATGATTTTGAAATTCTAATGAATTTTGATTTGGATAGTTTTGATGAATCGTGGAATGATTGGTTCTTGTCTGGTCACGACCTTGCTTCTCACGATAAAGAATTTTTTGAAAAAGGTGTAGGACAGTACTTGGCGGTTGTAGGATTTGTTATAAAGAAAATAAAGTAGTATTGTCAAATTCCAATTTGCAAGCGTGACGCTTGACCCAATTCGGGCAGATAGCGTCATCGGGAAAAATGATTGTAGCCCGACTATAAAAATTATAGTTTTAATAAACTTGAATTTAACGAGGAAAATATGGATAATAAGAATAATAAAAAGAAAATAATTGTTGTTACCTTAATATTTGTGTTCGTATGCGTGTGTGCGTTTATATATCCAAGCGTATACGAATATCAATGTAAAACACGATATTCTGGTGATTTTGATAAAAAGATTACGAATGATATTTTAGAAAGCAATATTGCGATTGTAAAACAAGAGAAAAAGATAACAGAAAACATTACGAGTATTTCTTGGGGTGCTGGTGCGAGTGGAGTTGTTTTTAGGGCAGACGGAGATACTTATTATGCATTAACAGCATATCATGT
>JAXJSN010000033.1:0-16574 GCA_036310085.1 Ruminococcus sp. | reverse complement strand
GAAAATATCAAGCTATCTGCTCGATTTGGATGCAACACTTTGTCGCCTTTTGAAAAAGTTTAATCAATACTTTTAGTTTTGTGATTCTTAATTGCGTATATAAATTTAAAGTATGCGGTATTTTCTGAAAAATTGGATAAACTAATATTAAAATTACGGAGATTTATTATGTTTGTAGATATAGCTAAAATTAAAATTAAAGCCGGTGACGGTGGCGATGGTGCCGTTTCCTTTCACCGTGAAAAATATGTAGCCGCAGGTGGTCCTGATGGTGGTGACGGCGGCAGAGGCGGCAATGTTGTATTTGTTGCCGATTCAAATCTTTCAACTCTTGCCGATTTCAGATATAAAAGAAAGTACTTTGCCGCTAAGGGCGAAAACGGTAGAGGCGGAAGATGCAGAGGTAGAAATGCCGATGACTTAATTATCAAGGTTCCTGTAGGTACTCTTGTAAAAGAGGAGTCAACAGGCAGACTTTTGGCTGATGTGTCAGGTAAAGAGCCTTATGTTGTTGCAAGAGGTGGTAAAGGCGGATGGGGTAATCCTCATTTTGCAACTCCTGTTCGTCAGGTTCCTCGTTTTGCAAAGCCTGGTCTTCCGGGTGAAGAATTTGATGTTGTTCTTGAGCTTAAGCTTCTTGCCGATGTTGGTCTTGTGGGTTTTCCAAATGTAGGAAAGAGTACCCTTGTATCGGTAGTTTCTCAGGCTAAGCCGGAAATTGCAAATTATCATTTTACAACAATAACTCCTGTTCTTGGCGTTGTTTCAATGGGCGAGGGATCTTCATTTGTTATGGCTGATATTCCAGGATTAATTGAGGGTGCATGGCAGGGTACAGGTCTTGGTCATCAGTTCCTAAGACATGTTGAGCGTTGCAGAATGTTGGTTCATATTGTCGATGTATCAGGCAGTGAAGGCAGAGACCCTAAGGAAGATTTTGAAACTATAAATGCAGAGCTTCAAAAATTCAACCCTGAGCTTGCCGAGCGTCCTATGATTGTAGCAGGTAATAAATGTGATATGGCTACAGATGAGCAGATTGAGGAATTTAAAAAGTATGTTGAAGACCAAGGCTATGACTTTTTCCCAATTATGGCTGCAATTCGATATGATGTTGACCCAATGCTCAAAAAAATTCAGGAAATGCTTTCCAAACTTCCTCCAATTGTTAAGTACGAGGCAGAGCCGGCTCCTATCGTTAGCGTAGAGGATTTTGAAGACCATACTGTTACAATCAGAAATGTAAATGGGATCTATACCGTTGAGGCTGATTGGTTATTACAGGTTATGAAAGGCATCAATTTTGATGACTACGAAAGCCTGAACTACTTCCAAAAAGTTCTTATTAATGGCGGAGTTATTGACGCACTCAGAGCTAAGGGTTGTGAGGATGGCGATACTGTTTCAATTTATGATGTAGAGTTTGACTTTATGGATTAACGGAGTGCATTATGGACAATGTAGCAATAAATCATACTAAAGCAGACGAAATATCACCGCTTACTCTTGCTTTTGTAGGTGATGGTGTGTATGACTTGCTTGTGCGTGAGTATCTTGTAAGACAAGCTAATCGCCCTGTTGGTGAGCTTAACAGAATTAAGGTTTCACTTGTAAATTGCAAAAGTCAGGCAAAGTTTGCAAAATTACTTATGCCTGAGCTTTCTGAGAGAGAAACTGCTGTGTATAAAAGAGGCAGAAACGCAGCACCAAAATGCACCTCAAAGCACGGTACGGTTGCCGATTATCATAGTGCAACCGGACTTGAAACGCTATTTGGGTATCTTTATATAAATGGTAATATAGACAGAGTTAATGAGCTATTCAATCAGATTGTACATACTGTTTTTAAAATGGATAGTGATATTAATGAATCTAAACAATCTTAAAAATAATCTTATTAACAGAAAAATCAGTGTAACTATATTTGATTATGCTGTTATTGCAATAGGAGCTGTAATATACGCTGTTTCAGTTGTAATGTTTACAGCTCCTAATAATATTGCACCGGGTGGAGTTACTGCAATTGGAACAATGCTTAATTTTTTGTTTGGAACTCCAATTGGTGCTTTTATTCTTATAATTAATATTCCTCTTTTTATATGGGGCGGTTTTGAACACGGTAAAAGCTTTTTGATAAAAACTGTTGTAGGTACAGTTACTTCATCGGTTGCAATTGATGTTTTAACTGCTTTTTTAACACCGTATAAGGGCGATACCTTGCTTGCCTGTATTTTTGGTGGAATCCTTAATGGAGTTGGTAACGGACTTATATTTTATCGTGGTGGTTCAACAGCAGGAACAGATATTATTGCGTTAAATATTCATAAGCGTTTCCCTCATATAACTACGGGCTATCTTTTGTTTATTGCTGATATACTGATTTTGATAGGTGTATATTTTGTATATTCAAGTGTAGAAAGTGTTTTATATGCAGTTGTTGCAATCTATGTAAGTATTAGGGTTATTGATTTAATTGATTACGGAACATCAAGAGGCAACGGAAAGTTGATGTTTATAATCACAAACTCATATGCTGATATATCAAAATTAATTATGGAAACAATGGATAGAGGAATAACTTTGCTTAATGGTGAAGGAGCATATAGAAAAGAGAAGAAAAAAATCCTGATGTGTGCAGTTCGTCCTCAACAGGTGCATAGGATTATTTCCTGCGTAAAACACCTTGACCCTAATGCTTTTATTGTAGTGACAACTGCAAATGCTATCCGTGGTGAGGGATTTGTTAAAAATTAAAATTGCTAAAAAAGGTCGTTGCATAGTGCTACGACCTTTATATATAACTTTTTAAAATCTAAATTTTTTTGTTTTATGCATAATAACAAGCGGGTAAAAAACTAAATATAAAATTTCTAAAAAAAATCTGTTAAAAATGCTAAAAAACTATTTAAAATAGAAAACAAATATGGTATAATAAAAATATGATTTTTGAAAGATGGTGATTTATTGTATAAAAAGATATTAGCTGCACTTTTATCGGCTACTATGGTAGTAGGTGTTACAGCTTCATTATCTGGTTGTTCTTCTGATTCATCAGGTAATAAGCCTAATAATGAAAGCTTATCTGTAGATTTTAAAAATGCAGAAAATATTTCTGATGGTGCTATACTTCAGTGCTTTAGCTGGAACTTTAACACGATTAAAGAATCTATGGCTGATATTGCTGCTGCCGGATTTACTGCTGTTCAGACTTCTCCTGTCAACGAGTGTCTTGAGGGCGAAAATGCCGGTATGGAGCTTTATGGTAATGGTAAATGGTATTATCATTATCAGCCAACTGATTTTAAAATCGGTAACTATCAGCTTGGTACAAGAGATGAATTTAAGGCTATGTGTGATGAGGCTGATAAATATGGTATAAAAGTAATTGTAGATATTATTGCTAACCATACAACCCCTACATATGAGGCTGTAAGTCAAGACCTTATAAACGCCGGTGGCGGTAGCCTTGAAACTCTTTATCATGAAGGTAATGCACAGGATATTACAGATTATGGTAACAGATATCAGTGTACAACATTCAAAATGGGTGGTCTTCCCGATATTAATACAGAAAGACCTTCTTTTCAGGACTACTTCTTAAAATTTGTTAATGACTGCATTGACTGCGGTGCTGACGGCTTCCGTTATGATACAGCTAAGCATATTGGTTTGCCTGACGATTCAAAAGAGGAAGACGGTTTTGAAAATAACTTCTGGGAGAGAGTAACTACTGAGATTCACAATGCTGACAAGATTTTTAATTACGGCGAAGTGCTTCAGGGTGGCGGCGACAGAATAGCTGATTATATCAATGCTATTGGCAGAGCTACTGCAAGTACATACGGCGGTAAAATTCGTTCAGCTGTTTCTTATGGCAATATAGATACAGCTATGGTATCTGAATATTGGCTTGGAAGTGCTCCGCTTAATATGGTTACTTGGGTTGAATCTCACGATAACTACATTAACGACGGTACTTGGGCACAGCTTACAAATGAGCAGGTTGAGCTTGGTTGGGCTATTATTACAGCTCGTAAAGATGGCACACCACTATTCTTCTCAAGACCATATGGTTGCACAATCCAGAATATGTGGGGAATGAATTACATCGGCACTCAGGGCGACGACTTCTACAAGAGTGATGTTGTTTCTGCGGTTAATTTCTTCCGTACTGCTATGATTGGCGAGGATGAAGTTCTTGTTAATCCTAATACAGATAGCTCTGCACTTGTTATCCAAAGAGGCAAAAAGGGTGCAGTTATCGTTAATACAAGCGGTGAGCTTACTGTTGATTTTGAAATCAATCTTCCTGACGGTACTTATGTAAACCGTGTTGATAATAAAACAGAATATACTGTAAAGGACGGCAAAATTTCTTCTGAAACTCCTATTGCTGAAAATACAGTAGTTGTGCTTTACAACGATGGTTATACAAAGTATGCTCCTCAGGCTGAGGTTGGTGTAGCAGAAGGCACTGAGTTTGCGTATGGTACAGATTCCATTAAGGTTAAGCTTACTTGTGCAAATACAAAGAATGCTACATATTCTATTAACGGTGCCAAGGCTAAGTCCTATAAAAACGGCGATGAAATAACAATCAATTCAGCTGACGGCAAAATTACAACTGTTGAGCTTAGAGCTGAAAATGAGCAAAAGGTAAAGACCTATGAAAGATTGGTATTTTCCTATAAAAAGACCTACGAAATCACCGAGGGCGTAAAGGTTTATTTTGAAAAGCCTGATGACTGGGATGATGATATGCACGCTTATGTGTATGATGTAGATGAATTTGAAAACGATGTTTGGCCGGGTGTTCCTATGACTAAGGAAGATGACGGCAAATATAGTTATACTTTTGACGAAGAATGGAACACACCATACATTATATTTAATGATGGCGGAGCATCTGATGGTGTTCAGTATCCTGAAGGTCAGGGACTTGAAGTAGTTCCGGACAAAACTTATACAGTAGAATAAATTATTGGGAGGACTCTAATAATGAGCGAATTAAAAGGTGTAAAAATGGAAGGTAGTGCAGTACCTGCTGAACAAATTAAGAATCCTGAGGTTCTTGAAGCAATTGCAAATATGCAGCAGGACGGCAGTAAAGAAAATATAGATGCTATGGTTAATGCTGTAGTAAACGCTAAGTTTGTAATGCCTGCTAAGGTAACTCCTACAACTCAGGCTGTTACAAATAACGGTCAGACTGTAATGCAGCAGTCAACACAGGTTCAGTTCAGATTACTCGAGAACCAGAACAAAGAAAAGTTCTTTGGTGTATTTACAGATACAGACGAGATGTTAAAGTGGAAGGGTACAGAGGAAGCTACTAAGGTTGTAACTGATTTTGATAGCCTTTCACAGATGGTTATGGATCCTAAGGCTGAGGTTTTAGGCTTTGTTGTTAATGCGTTTGGCAAGAGTGTAACATTCCCTAAGCCAATGGTCGCTTCTATTAAACAGCAGAGAGATTATGTTAGAATGAAGAATCCGCCAATCAAGCCAGGTACACAGGTTCAGCTTGGTGAGCCAAAGGAATATCCTGTTGACCTTATGGCAGCTCTTATCAATCACTTTAGCAATGATGAGTCAGTAAACGCTGCTTATCTTAGAATGATGGAGCAGAACGGACAGAAGAGCTATCTTGTTGTTATTGATTTCTTCGGTAATATAGACACTACATTTGAAGAAGTTAATAAGGTTGCTCAGCCATATCTGAATGGAGACATTAAGCTTGCAATGATGCCTTTCTCAATGGAATTTGGCAGAAATGCAGTTAATGGCGTTGAACCTTTCTACAGAAAAGGACAGTAAGTATAATTTAAACAATTAAAAATCACCGACCGAAGTTTTCTTCGGTCGGTGATTTTTTTGTTTATAGAAACTTGCAAAGTTTTTGATTAATCTTTACAAGTTGAAATAAACGCCTTTAACCTAAATTTAATTAAAATTATTCGGTTTCAACAGAATAGATTTTAAAACCATTAAGCTCTTTTTGCTGAACATAAGTTACAGCATCATCATTTTTTGCATAATGACTTTTTAAGAACCTTTCTTTTCTGAATGTTATGCTATTATCAATTACATATATTTTCTTATTTGTAAGCACTGCTTGGTAAATATTTGTCGGTAAATTATGTTTAATTAATTGACGCTCATTATGTGTAAAGCCAAAGCTATCTACATTATTCAGATATGAACGCTTAAATCCCCATAAAGGATGAACATAATTATCGGTAAACTTTAAATACTGTTCAAATGTATTTGGGTCAATTACATAATAACACTCGGGGTGGCGTTCAACCTCAGTATAAAGAGAGCTTGGCTTCTTTTTTTCGGTTGGTGTATTAAGGTGTAACTGATAAACAACACATTGTAAACTGAACAGCACAACCAGAATAATAAATGAATTAATAATAGATATTTTGTTACTGAATAATTTCTTTCCGCATTTTTTTGATATAGGCTTTTTTAATTCTTCAGTATTTATGGAATAAATTAGCAATATTGTAAATAATACCCATAAGCCGTAAATAAAATAAAGTGAATTATCATATAAATATCTGATAGTTGTAGAACTAATCAGTGCGGCTATAAGATAAAAAATAGGGTATAGAATAAATTTTGTCTTATGTACAGCAATAAAACCAATTGTAAAAAGTAATACAACTATAAATAATAATGCAGTGCAGTCAAAACTAAATAAATGAGTAGTAAAGTCTGTAAAAATTTCTGTGAATGAAGTGAGAATTGTTTTTTTACTTTCTTCTTGCTGAATTTTATTAACCAACCTTAATGCATCAAGATTTAACGGAGTTGTTTCATCATAATAACCGCTTTTTAAAAGTTGATAATCATTTTTTGTTAGCCCTACATTGATAAAATCTTCTTCATGGTCATCGTAATTAGGGTAAAGATTTCTGTCAATAGAATCTGTTAATTGACAATATTCATAGTAGTTTGCCGCTTCTTGTGATGAATTGTTTACGGAATATGTATATTGATATCCGCAAATTACTATAGCAGTAATAAAAACAAACAGTAACAAAAAAGGTCTGAAAAACCAAAAGAATTTTCTGAATCTTATTTTGTATTTACCTTTTACAATCATTTCTGCAAAGAAAAATGCAATCGCAAAAAGCAGAGCTACATAAAAATATTGGTAATTAAAAAATGATGCAAATAAAATTTCAGTTACACCAATCCAACAAAAAATGTTATATCGTTTGTTGCGTATTGAATTTAATACAAGCAAAAACCCTGCGGCATAAAGAAGTGCCGCTGTTTTTGTTCCTTGAATATCGGCATAGTGATTAATTGCGAAAAGAATGTTAATAAGCAAAGCAAATATACAGGCAGGTAATTTGCCAAATTTATCAGCGAAAACATATGTAATTGAGATAAACCCAAGTAATGACATCATTACCTGCGTAAGTACAAATGCGTTAAAATTGTTTAATACAAATTGTGCCGAGCCTACTAGTGTAGCCAGAAAAAAGTTAATTACATTGTCGTAATAATAATGCTGTTGACATATGTATATAGAATCGTAAAAATCCTTGGTAGTATCATAAGAAAAAGATGAAATCTGAATACAAAAAGCCAAAATAATTGTATTCAGCAAAAAAGCAAACAGTAGATTGCTTTTTAAGAATTTCATTGTTTTTTCTTTCATATGGTCTGCTCCTATCGCAAAATGTTTGCAGGCTTATCTGTAACCTTTTTTAATTTGTTCATCAATAATAAGCTGTAGATTTGCCTGTTCGTATTTATTAAAAGTTACATTCTGAGAAAATTCTTCAGATGTATATTTTGGTGTGTACCAAGATTTAGAGTTGAAATATTCAGCAAGTGAAGAGTCCTTGAAAATTCTTCCTTTTCTTGCGTAAATTTCGTTTAAAGCAATATTTAGCTCATTTCTATTGCAAGACTTAATGTCAGATTCGCTTAAATATGCTGAATTGCTGTTAGGGAAAATATATGTGTTATCTTTTTTAGAATCATTGTTTTGTGTTGTGCTTTCAGTAGCCGTTGTAGCCTCAGTTGCAGGAATTGTTTCCTCGGGACCTGCAGAAATATGTAAAGTAACCTTACTGCCGGGAGCTAACATTGTGCCACTTTCAGGCTCTTGTGCAAAAATATAGCCGCTTTCATATTTTGAGTTATATCTATATTCACCTTGAATTACTTCAAAGCCTGCATCTTCAAGAAGCTCTTTAGCATAGCTAAAGCCATAACCAATAACAGACATAAGCTCTGTTTTTTCGGGAACTGTAGTAGGAGGCAGGGTGGTCTCAGGCTCGGTAGTCGGCTGTTCTGTAGTAGGCTCTGTTGTAGCCTCTGTAGTCTGCTCAGTTGCGGTAGTAGAAGGCTGTGTGTCGTCCTGATTATTATTTATAGACTCAACAACGCAAAAACCAATAAATCCGAGAACGAGCAAGATTACAACTACGCATACGGTTATAAGTAGAATAGGAGTTTTTTTCTTTTCTTTTTTATCCTCTTGCTCAGTAGTATTTGTAAATACTTCTTCGTTTTTAACTTCTGTTTTCTTTATAACAGGCATAGGTTTAGTATTATCATCTTCAAAATAGGAGCCATAGTCCTTTGTTACAGTTTTTGATTTGATGTTTCTGCTTCCGTCTACATCGAAATTATCAAAAACATCTTCGGTAATTTCTTCTTTAGAATCATCAGCTTCTGTTGTAACAACCTGAGAAGCATTGTTTTCGTTAGTATCTTTTGTTGATTCGTCAGAATCTTCGTAATCTGTTTCTTCAAAGACACTTTCGTCTGCATCAGCAGGAGCGTTATCGTCATTCTTTGTGTTATCAGAAACAGTCGTATTAGATGTTTCTATTTCGGTTACATCAGCAATTTCAAATGCATCTTCAACAGAAGCTGAAATTTCTTCCGTAGCATTTTCGTTTGAAAACACCTCTTCTGTATTTATATCAATTTCTTCAGTATCAGGAGTAATTTCTATAGAAGAATTATCTATCTCCTCAAATTTAGGCTCAACAACAGTCTGAGCAGCAGTTGGTTCTACTACGCTAAAATCATCATATTCGTATTCATCGAAAACATTTTCATCAAAGTCAGTTTTTTCAGGTACTGCAACAACAGGTGCGGCAGGCTTATTTTCAGGTAATTCACTCTGAATGGACATAAGAGCATTTTTGATGTTACCTGCATTTTTCCATCTATTTTCATTTTTAAGCTGACAAGCGATAATTATTACACTCTTTAGCTTTTCGCTACCGTTTTCGGGAATATTTACAGTCATTCCGTCAAGTCTTTTTGCAGTAGCGGTTTTGCGGTCAATAATATTGCTTTCAAAAGGCACCATATTATTGTTAGCCATACAATACATAATAAGACCAAGGGAATAAATATCTGTTGTAAAATCGGCAGGACCATTTTTAGCTATTTCGGGTGCAATAAAGCTCATATCCTCGATTTTACCTTCAAAATCTGAGAATCCGCCAAGCTTATATTTTCCGTCAATTGTCAAATAGATATTATCAGGAGAAATATTGCCGTGGTAGATGTTTTTAGATTCAAGTAATTCAAGAATAGTGCTCATCTGAATACCAAAATCAATGATTTCATACTCAGTAAAGCTCTTTGTTTTAATTAAGTCAGCAAGCTTTGGAAGCTTTTCTGTAATTATATACAAATCAGCCTTGTTTTTTGCGGCATTGTTAATAAAAACAATTTCCTGATATGTAAAGGAAATTGAGAGGTTAGAAACAGTTTTAAGGAACTTAGCCTCGTTTTCAAAAAACTTAATATTCTCGGAATTGTATCTTTCATTATAAGCTGAAATATGAGTAAGAATACCATTAATAATGCTGCCATCGTAATCTCTTTTTGTTACGCTGTATGAATTCTGTGTATTTGATTGAGAAATTACAGAATTTATTTTCCAAGCTTTTAAAGAATCAGGTAATTTAATAAATCTAGACATTAATACACTTCCTTTGTATAACATAATTTTTCATATACCAATCCAGTATCTAACATTGTACCATATATCTGTTGTATTTTCCATAGATTTTAAAATTTTTCATAAAAGCATCAAATTTGTAATTCTTTTAAAACAAAAACGGTACAGCTTAAATAACTGTACCGTAGAGATTATTTAATATGAAGTTTTTCTCTTTTATTTACACCCAATACTCCGCCCAAGGAACCTAAAACGATAGTTGTTACAAGTCTAAACAGAGTTAATATAGAAAAGCTGTCGGTGCCTTTAAGCATACCGATAATTGTTACCAAAATAAATATAATTATGGCGGTCAACGCGCCTACAATTAAACCGGCTGATTTAGTAATCCTTGCGGTAATAAATCCGCCAAACAATGCACCTGTACCTAAAACTGCAAGCATAATATAGTTTAATATATCATAAGGTAGCAGTCCTGCACTTACAATTACGACCGCACAAATGCACATAAGTATTACTGAAACAAGAATACCGCATATCGTGCCGAATATACTGGCTTTAATAAGCAATCTTTTATCGGACATAAAAAATCCTCCTGAATAAATTATATATAAATATATTCAAGAGGATTAAAATTAATTCTGTTTTTAGTTGTTTTCTTCTTTGTTCTTGCGACCGAAGAAGCTCTTCTTTTCAGGAGCTTTGGTTTCAGGCATTTCTTTAACTGTATCTACAGAAGAAATACACCATTTTTTAAACTTCATTTTTACTCTGTCAGGACCTGTTTCGATAATAAGAGCATCCTCGTCGTCTTTAATTGCAACGATTCTACCCACAATACCGCCGATAGTGGTGATTTCATCACCTATATCAAGTGAATTACGCATTTCTGCTTCAGCTTTTTTCTTCTTTGAGTTAGGTCTGAGTACAAAGAAGTATAAAGCAGCAAAAAGAGCACCGTAAATAACGATAAGTACTGTCATCTGGCTTGGATCGCCCTGTGGTTGCTGAGCAGCTGCTAAAATAGGGTTAAAGTTTGTCATTTTATTCATTCCTTTCATACAATATTTTGATTATATCAGTTTTGGAATAATCTTGCAAGTTATTTTACTAAAAAAGTTGCATTAAATTCTCACGCCCAAAATATTGCGGTATTTTTCATAAAATTGAGTAAATGTACCGTTGTCAAGGTGTTCTCTGATAACTTCCATAAGATTATTATAAAAATACAGATTATGAATAACAGCAAGACGCATACCAAGCATCTCTCCGCTTTTAAGCAAATGTCTTATATAAGCTCTTGAAAAGTTTTGGCATACAGGACAGTCGCAATGCTCATCAATAGGCAATTCATCGGTTTCGTATTTAGCATTATTAATATTTCTTACACCGTCCCAAGTGAACAATTGACCATGTCTTGCATTTCTGCTTGGCATTACGCAGTCAAATAAATCAACACCTCTGGCAACAGCTTCAAGAATATTAACAGGAGTACCTACACCCATAAGGTAACGAATTTTATCTGTCGGTGCAAAAGGTTCAACTGTATCAATAATTTCGTACATAACCTCAGCAGGTTCTCCAACTGCAAGACCGCCTATTGCGTATCCGTCAAGATTAAGCTGAGCAATTTCTTTCATATGCTCACTTCTTAAATCTTTATAAACACCACCCTGATTAATTCCGAATAACATCTGATTTTTATTGATTGTATCGTCAAGCTTGTTAAGCCTGTCCATTTCGGCAATGCATCTTTTAAGCCATCTTGTAGTTCTTTGTACGCTGTCTTTGGTATATTTATATGGTGAGGGATTTTCTACACATTCATCAAAAGCCATAGCAATTGTAGAGGCAAGGTTAGACTGAATCTGCATACTTTCCTCAGGGCCCATAAAAATTTTTCTGCCGTCAATATGAGAATGAAAGTATACGCCTTCTTCCTTAATATTTCTGAGCTTTGCAAGTGAAAAAACCTGAAAACCGCCGCTGTCGGTAAGAATAGGGCCGTTCCAACGAGTAAATTTATGAAGACCACCCATTTGCTTTACTTTGGTATCACCGGGACGAAGATGTAAATGATAGGTGTTGCAAAGCTGAACCTGACATTTTATATTTTTTAAGTCAAGAGCAGATACACCGCCTTTGATTGCTCCGCAGGTAGCTACATTCATAAATGCCGGTGTTTGTACAGTTCCGTGAATTGTAGTAAATTCACCTCTGCGTGCTTGCCCTTCTTTTTTTAGTAATTTATACATAAATTAATCATTCCTTTTATTAATTCATAAAATCAAGATATAAACATTGCATCGCCAAATGAGAAAAATCTATATTTTTCTTCTACGGCAATATTGTAAGCGTTCATTGTATTATCAAAGCCTGTAAACGCAGAAACAAGCATAATCAATGTGCTTTCAGGAAGATGGAAGTTTGTAATAAGTCCATCAAGCACTTTAAATTCATAGCCCGGATAAATAAAAATATCGGTAAATCCTTCGCAAGGCTTTATTTCGCCAAAGAAAGTAGCAACGCTTTCAAGGGTTCGACAAGAGGTAGTACCTACTGCAATTACTCTGCCGCCGTTTTTCTTGGTTTCGTTAATAAGGTCAGCAGTTTCTTTCGGAATTTCGTAATGCTCACTGTGCATTTTATGATTAGTAACATCATCTACTTTTACAGGACGGAAAGTACCTAAGCCGACATGAAGTGTTACATAAGCAATTTTTACACCCTTTGCACGGAGTTTGTCCATAAGCTCATTTGTAAAGTGAAGTCCTGCTGTTGGTGCAGCAGCTGAGCCTAATTCGTTGCTGTATACTGTCTGGTATCGCTCTTTGTTTTTAAGCTCCTCGGTAATGTAAGGGGGTAGGGGCATTTGACCGATTTTATCAAGAGTGCTGAAAAAGTTTTCATCACAGTCAAAATCAACAATTCTGTTTCCGTCATCTTTTACCTCAATAACCTCTGCACGCAATAAGCCGTTGCCAAAGCTGAATTTAGCACCTTCTCTTGCTTTTTTGCCGGGCTTGCAAAGAGTTTCCCAACGATTGCCGCTAACTTGCTTTAATAAAAGAAATTCAACCCTTGCACCTGTTTCGTCTTTTATACCAAAAATTCTTGCAGGGAGAACTCTTGAGTCATTAGCTACAAGCAAATCGCCTTCGTTAAGGCTATCTATAATATCATAAAAATGCTTATGCTCAATTTCACCGCTTGTACGATTGAGAAGTAAAAGTCTTGAACTGTCTCTTGGTTCTACAGGTGTCTGAGCAATAAGCTCTTTAGGTAAATCGTAGTAAAAATCACTTGTTTTCATATTAAATTCCTTTCAGAATAAAAAATCGTTGTAATTTTAAGAAAAAAATACGCAAAAAATTCGTATATTTTTAATTCAAGTTTCTAAAATAATTGACATTACAGCTCTTAAATGATATTATATAATGTAATATGAGCAGTTTGCAATAGGTGCAGTTTATTTGTGTTTGTTCAACACACTGTCTTCTATAATATATTATTTATGCGAATAAGGCAACTGCTTTTTTAAAATTTGTTTAATTCGGAGGAATTATTGTGAAAAAGTATAAGGTTGGTATTATCGGTGCAACAGGTATGGTAGGACAGCGTTTTGCCCTTCTTCTTGAAAATCATCCTTGGTTTGATGTTACTGTTCTTGCGGCTAGCGGCAGAAGTGCAGGTAAAAAATACGGTGAGGCTGTTGAGGGCAGATGGCATATGGCTACTGAGCTTCCTGAAAAATATAAGGATATGGTAATTGTTGATGCTGAAAATACACAGGAGGTAGCTTCTCAGGTTGATTTCTGCTTCTGTGCAGTTAATATGAAGAAGGATGAAATCAAGGCTCTTGAAGAAAAGTACGCAAAGGCTGAATGTCCAATCGTTTCTAACAACTCAGCTCATAGATTCACTCCTGATGTACCTATGGTAATTCCTGAGATTAATGCTGATCATATTAAGGTAATTGAAGATCAGAGAAAAAGACTTGGCACAAAGAGAGGCTTTGTTGCAGTTAAGTCTAACTGTTCTTTACAGAGCTATGTTCCTGCAATCAATCCGCTTAAGGAGCTTGGCGTAGATAAGGTTCTTGCTTGTACATATCAGGCTATTTCAGGTGCAGGTAAAACTTTTGAAACATGGCAGGAAATGGTTGATAATGTAATCCCATATATTGGCGGCGAGGAAGAAAAGTCAGAGAAAGAGCCGCTCAAGATCTGGGGTCATATTGAAAATGGTGAAATTGTAAATACTGATGATATTTCTATTACATCACAGTGTATCCGTGTACCTGTATCTGATGGTCATACAGCTGCTGTATTTATGTCATTTAAGGACGGCGTAGAAAAGCCATCAGTTGAAGAAATTATCAACATTTGGAACAACTACAAGGGCAGAGCTCAGGAGCTTGAGCTTCCAAGTGCTCCAAAGCAGTTCTTACATTATTTCACTGAGCCTGATCGCCCACAGATTAAGTCAGAAAGAAACCTCGAAAACGGTATGGCTGTATCTGTAGGCAGATTAAGAGAAGATACACAGTACGACTACAAGTTTGTTTGTATGTCACACAACACCCTCAGAGGTGCAGCAGGCGGTGCAGTTCTTCTTGCCGAGCTTCTTTGTGCCGAGGGTTATATGGACTAATACGGAGGTAAATTATGGCTAACCACATTTTTACTGGCTCAGGTGTTGCTCTTGTAACTCCAATGAAGTCAGACGGTAGCATCAATTACGATGTACTTGAGCAGCTTATTGAGTTTCACATTGCCAATGAAACTGATGCAATTATTGCTTGTGGTACAACAGGCGAGGCTGCTACACTTTCAGAAAAAGAGCATTGCGAGCTTCTTTCA
Source organism: Ruminococcus sp. (assembly GCA_036310085.1). Lineage (GTDB taxonomy): Bacteria > Bacillota > Clostridia > Oscillospirales > Acutalibacteraceae > Ruminococcoides. The sequence goes on along the minus strand of JAXJSN010000033.1, from coordinate 1,760 downwards.
TTTGTTTCTGAAAAGGTAAACGGCAGAGTACCTGTAATTGCAGGTACCGGAAGTAACGATACTTCTACAGCTGTTATGCTTTCAAAATCAGCTCAAAAAACAGGTGCAGACGCTCTTCTTTGCGTTACACCTTATTATAACAAGACTTCACAGGCAGGACTTATTAAGCATTTTAATGTAATCGCTGATTCTGTAGATATTCCGATTATCTTATATAATGTTCCGTCGAGAACAGGCTGTAATATTCAGCCAAAAACATATCAGGAGCTTTGTAAGCATCCTAATATTACTGCTGCTAAGGAAGCAAGCGGTAATATTTCTCAGGTTGCTGTAATTCGTTCACTTTGTGGCGATAATCTTGATATTTATTCAGGTAACGACGACCAGACAGTACCACTTATGTCACTTGGTGCTCTCGGTGTAATTTCAGTATTTGCAAATATTTGCCCTGCTGAAATGCACAAAATCTGTCAGCTTTGTCTTGATAATGATTTTTCAGGTGCTCAGAAGCTCCACTTCCATTATCTTGAGCTTATGAATATTATGTTTAGCGATGTTAATCCTATTCCGATTAAGACTGCTATGAATCTTTATGGTTTTGATGCAGGTGAATGTAGACTTCCGCTTGTACCTATGAGCGTTGCAGGTTACCATGACCTTAAGGATTGTCTTGCAAAGTATGACCTTCTTGGTAAATACACAAAATAATCCGGATTTTTAAAATAAAGGGGAATTTTAAATGGTAAGCATTGCACTTGTTGGTTGCAACGGAAAAATGGGTTACGCTGTAGCATCAGCTGTTTCACAGCGTGAGGATTGCAAAATTGCTTTTGGTATTGATGTCTACGGTGAAAATACAACTGCTTTTCCTGTTTATAAAAGCTTTGCTGAGGTAACTGAAAAGGTAGATGTAATTATTGATTTTTCAAATCCTGCATCTTTAAACGGTTTACTTGAATATGCACTTGCAAATACCGTTCCTTGCGTTATTTGTACAACAGGTTTTTCTGAAGACGAGGTGGCAAAAATTAAGGCTGCTTCCGAAAAGATTGCAGTATTTTATTCAGGTAATATGTCACTTGGTATTAATCTTTTAATCGAGCTTGCAAAAGAGGCAGCAAAGGTTCTTGGCAGTTCGTTTGATATCGAGATTGTTGAAAAGCATCATAATCTTAAGGTCGATGCTCCAAGTGGTACAGCACTTATGATTGCTGACGGCATTTCTGAAACTCTTGAAGAAGAGCCACAGTATGTATACGACCGTCATTCTTACCGCAAAAAGCGTGCTAAAAACGAAATTGGTATTCATTCAATTCGTGGCGGTACAATTGTTGGTGAACATGATGTTATCTTTGCAGGTCACGATGAGGTTGTAACAATTTCTCATCAGGCTCAGTCAAAAGGTGTATTTGCGGCAGGTGCTGTAAATGCGGCAGTATTTCTTTCAAAGCAGGGTGCAGGTATGTACAGTATGAGCGACTTGCTTTCTGATAAATTAAACTGATTTTTATATTAAATTAAGGGGTTGCGTAAAACGCAACCCCTTTAGTTATAGTGTTTTTTAATAATTGTATAAATTCAAATTTACCTAAATGAGCTTACGCTCACATTAAAAGCTAAAAATTTAAAAGTTTTGATTAAACTTTTTCAAAAGGCAACAAAGTGTTGCATCCAAATCGAGTAGATAGCTTGATATTATTAAAGCAACTTTGCTTAAATTAAAAGTTTTGATTAAACTTTTTCAAAAGGCAACAAAGTGT
>JAXJSN010000032.1:0-15056 GCA_036310085.1 Ruminococcus sp. | reverse complement strand
CGGTCAACAACATAGTTTGCAATTACCCTGCTTATATTGCCTCTGTATTTTTTGCCCGGCTTCATTTTGCCGTCAATTACCTCTATACAAGGCTTTAGCTGGAGAAGATTTGCACCAAATGCAGATAACGCCGAGCATCTTCCGCCTTTATAAAGGTAATCAATGCTATTCACAACAAAGCTTGCTTCAACCTTATCTGTAATTTTTGCACACTCATCTGCAATTTCTTTTGCTGATGCACCGTTTTGTGCCATTTCGCAGCCGTGAAGAACTACCAAACCTTGACCGGTTGAAAGGTTTCTTGAATCAACAACAAATACATTTTCAAATTCTTCTGCGGAAAGACGAGCATTATTGTAAGAGCTTGAAAAATCACTGCTTATGCCAAAATGCACAACCTCGTAGCCCTGCTCAGTCCAATATTTAAAAACATCCTGATAATCAGGAATATTTACCGCACTTGTTGAGGGCAAAGTGCCATTTTTATCAACATAAGAATAAATATCGTCAGGCTTAACATCAACACCGTCTTTTCTTGTGTCATTACCAAGAATAACATAAAGCGGTACAATTTCTATATCATATTTTTGGATAAGCTCTTTTGAAAGGTCACAAGTGCTATCCGAAATAATTTTTACTTTCATAAAAAAACTACTCCTTTAATTTTATAAAATTGGTTATTATTTCTTTTTTATTATAGCACTTTAATTTAAATTAATCAATAATTTACAAAACATAGCAATATTTTATCATTTGTAAATCAATAAATACCTTGAACAGTTACTTCTCCTGAATTTACTGTTTGTATAGTGCCATCTAAAAGCATTACGAGTAATTCAGAGTTGTCGTTTATAGCAACAGCTTCACCGCTTAATTTTTCAGTACCACGGCTAAAATAAACCGTTCTTCCGATTGTTGCACACATTGAAGTATATTCCTCTATAGCTTTACCGCTTAACTCAAAATTATTTTCTTTCAGTTCAGCTTCAATATAATTGATAATGGTTGCAAAAAGCTTGTTTTTATCAAACGATTTGCCCGATTCCAAAAACAAAGAGGTTGCTTTTTCTGAAATTTCAGCAGGAAAATCAGTCTGCGAAATATTTAATCCTACTCCAAGCACAATATAGCGGATAGTATTAAAGCTCATACTAAGCTCGGTGAGTATTCCACAAAGCTTTTTACTGCCAATAATAACATCATTTGGCCATTTTATCATACAATCAAGACCTGTAAAATCTCGGACAGCTTTGCAAACAGCAAGACCTGCAAGCGGTGTTATAGCCGTTACCTTATCAGGGGCAATTTGTGGCTTTAGTAAAATTGAAAAAGCAAGACAATCATCCTTTTTTGTAATCCATTTTCTGCCAAGTCTGCCTTTTCCTGCACTTTGCTCTCTTGCAACTACTATTGTTCCGTTATCAAATTCATCAGCTAACGATTTTATATAGTCATTTGTAGAGTCAACTGAGTCAAGCACTATAAGCGGTCTGCCCAAAACTTGGGTAGTAAGCTCAGACATCACCGCCTTAGCTGATATATAGTTAAGTATTTTATCATTATTTTTGCACATACTATCACCGAATGTTATAAATATTTAAGTGTTCACCTACACGAATTAATTTTTATTTAGTATATCATAAAACAGCTTAAGCTTTCAACAAAAAGCAATTAGCATAAACGAAAAATAAATTTCTAATCAAATTTTAAAATTTTGTTAGAAAAAGTCTCTTTTGATAAATGAAGCTAAACATCAAAGCATAATCTTACAATTTGTTAAAAAGGATAAAATTAATATATTTTACGATTAAGTAAAAAGTTTAAATAATTTTGTTAAAACTTAAAAAAACATTGAAATTTTAGCCGAATAGTGTATAATAGTTGTAGGTGTATTTTTAAACGAAGCTTATACATATCTTTGTTTAAAAACAGTATCTCTATTCTGAAAGGATTGATTATAATGGATAATTCAGAAATCAAGCAGTTACAAATTCTTGCTGCAAAATCCAGAATGGGTGCTATTCTCGGCACATATCACGCAAAATCAGGTCATCCGGGCGGTTCACTCTCTGCCGCAGATATTTTTACTTATCTGTATTTTAAAGAGTTAAATGTTGATCCGTCAAACCCAAATTGGGAAGACAGAGATCGTTTTGTACTTTCAAAGGGTCACTGTTGTCCAAGTCTTTATGCAACACTCGCTCTAAAGGGCTTTTTTGACTGGGACGAACTTAAGGTTCTTCGTCATGTAGGTGCAATGCTTCAGGGTCATCCTGATATGAAGGGTACACCCGGTATTGATATGAGCACAGGCTCACTCGGTCAGGGTATTTCTGCCGCTTGTGGTATGGCTCTTGCAGCTAAGATTAACAACAAAGACTATCGCACATATACAGTTCTCGGTGATGGTGAAGTTGAAGAAGGTCAGGTTTGGGAGGCTGCTATGTTTGCCGCTCACAACAAGCTTGATAACCTTGTAGTTATTGTTGACCAGAATGGTCTTCAGATTGACGGCACAGTTGAAGATGTTGCCGGCATTGAGCCTCTTGACAAGAAGTTTGAAAGCTTTGGCTTTGAGGTAATCAAGATTGATGGTCACGACTTTACTCAGATTGAGGACGCACTCAGCAAGGCTAAAACTGTTAAGGGAAAGCCTGTTGCAATTCTTGCTAAGACTGTTAAGGGCAAGGGCGTTTCATTTATGGAGAACAAGGTTGGCTGGCACGGCTCAGCTCCTAATCAGGAACAGTACGAGCAGGCAACAGCTGAGCTTCAGGCTGAAATTGACAGATTGGAGGGCAATTGCTGATGGCACAGGTAATCAAAAAGGCTACTAGAGAAAGCTTTGGTATGGCTCTTTGCGAGCTTGCAAAGACTAATAAAGATATTATCGTTTTTGACGCAGACCTTGCGGCTGCTACAAAGACAGACATTTTTAAGAAGGAATTTCCTGAAAGATTTTTTGACTGCGGTATTGCCGAGGGCAATATGGTAGGCGTTGCGGCTGGTATGGCTGCGGCAGGCAAAATTCCTGTTGCTGCTTCTTTTGCTATGTTTGCTACAGGCAGAGCATTTGAGCAGATTCGTAACTCAGTTGCATATCCACACCTCAATGTTAAAATTGCAGGTAGCCACGCAGGTATTTCAACAGGTGAAGACGGTGCTACTCACCAGTGTCTTGAAGATATTGGTATTATGCGTACTATTCCGGGTATGGTTGTTCTTAACCCTGCTGACCACTACGAAATGATGGCCGCTACAAAGGCTGCTATTGAGTACGATGGTCCTGTATATATCCGTCTTGGCAGACTTGCTATTGATTCATTCAATGACCCTGACAACTACAGCTTTGAGCTTGGTAAGGGTATTACTTTACACGAGGGTAACGATATTACTGTTATCGCTACAGGTCTTGTTGTAAACGAAGCTTTAAAGGCTGTTAAGGAGCTTGAAGCTGAGGGAATCAACGCTCGTCTTATCAACATTCACACAATCAAGCCTATCGACAGAGAAATCATTATCAAGGCAGCTAAGGAAACAGGCAGAATCATTACAATTGAGGAGCATAATGTTATCGGCGGTCTTGGCGATGCTGTATGTGAGGTTACAAGTGCTGAATGTCCTGTTAAAGTAACAAAAATCGGTGTAAATGACAGATTCGGTTACAGCGGTCCTGCTCTTGAGCTTCTCGACAAGTTTGGTCTTACACAGCCACATCTTGCAAAGGCTATCAGAGATGCTGTTAAGGAAGGCTGATTAGCTTACTTTTAAATTATCAGAGCTGACTTCGGTCAGCTCTTTTTGCTTTCCGGAAAATAAAGTAAAATTTTTGATAATACGCCTCCTTTACAAAATAAAGTGGCACAGCTTGCCGTAACGGAGAATTACAGCGGTTGTAGTTTACTTTTTTAATCCTCGGTCAGCTTCGCTAACAGTTTTTTGCAAAGGTGACTGATATATATTTTCTTAAATTCATCTAATTTGAAAGGAGTAAGAAATGAAAAACAACAAAATTGCAGTATTACTTGCAATAGTTTGCACTGTGTTGTGGGGAACTGCTTTTCCATTTTTAAAGCTAGGTTATTCCACATTAAAGATTGCCGAAAACGATGTTGGCTCAAAGCTTTTATTTGCAGGCTATCGCTTTACACTTGCAGGAATTGCAGTTTTTTTAATAGTTTGCTTTATTAGTAAAAAATTTCCCGTTATTTCAAAAAAAGATTTGTTGCCTGTTTCTACTTTGGGTCTTGTTCAAACCTTTGCCCAGTATATTTTATCTTATATCGGCATAGGATTTACAAGCAGTACAAATACATCTATAATCACAGCCTGCTCATCATTCTTTTCTGTTATTGCCGCAAGCCTGTTTTTTAAGTCCGACAAACTTACTCCTATGAAAATTCTAGGCTGTATAATCGGCTTTGCAGGTGTAATCACTATAAATGGCGTTGGCGGATTTTCAACTGATACTCTTTTAGGTGATACACTGATACTTGCTTCAACCATTTCTGCCGCATCAGGCAATATATTTTCAAAAAAGCTTGCATCAGGTCGTAATCCGTTTGTAATTACTGCTTATCAGCTTACATTCGGCGGAGCTTTACTGATACTTTTCGGAGTATTATTTGGCGGTAAAATCAATTTTTCAGATACCAAAGGAATTGCTATTTTACTTTGGCTTGCGTTTGTTTCTGCGGCGGCTTTCTCCTTATGGACAGCGTTGCTCAAACACCACAATGCAAGCAAAATTACTATTTTCAATCTACTTGTACCTATTATCGGAACAATCTTGTCAGGTGTAATGCTTTCTGAGGATGTGTTCCGTGTCGAAACCTTTGTTTCTTTGATATTAATTTCTTTGGGCATTGTTGCAGTTAATTTATCAGGAAAAAGGAGGAATTTAAAATGAAATTCAAAGGCGTAATATCCGATATGGACGGAGTAATTATTGATACAGAAAAGCTTTATGTACGCTTTTGGTGCGAGGCGGCTAATTATTGCGGTTATCCAATGGAAAAGCACCACGCTTTGAGTATCCGCTCACTTGCTCGTCCGTTTGCTATAGAAAAACTTAAAGGCTATTTTGGTGAAGATTTTGATTATCATAAGGTTCACGATAAACGCATTGAGCTTATGGATAAATATATTGAACAAAACGGAATTGAATCAAAGCCCGGAGCTGAAAAACTTCTTTCTTGGCTTAAAACAAACGGATATAAGGTAGCACTTGCGACTGCGACCTCACCTGAAAAAGCTGAAAAATATTTGACTAGTTTAGGACTTTACAAATACTTTGACAAAATAGTTTGTGCCTCTATGGTAAGCAAAGGCAAGCCTGAGCCTGATATATATCTAAAAGCAGCAGAGGACCTTTGCCTTAACCCCGAGGAATGTCTTGCACTTGAGGACTCACAAAACGGTATAATCTCAGCAAGCTCAGCAGGGTGCAAAACTGTTATGGTTCCTGACCTCGACGAACCAACAAAAGAAATAATGCCACATCTATATGAAGTTGCAAACGGACTTGAGGATGTTATAAGAATTCTTACAGCTGATAATTAATGTAAATACCATCATTTACTTTTTGGGAGCGATTCAATGGATTTTTTCAGCGATTTTGTAAATTCGATTGACAGCTTTTTGTGGGGTGCACCTATGATAATAATTTTAATGGGCACGCACCTTTATATGACTGTTAAAACTCGATTTATACAACGAAAAATCCTTACAGGTATTCGCCTTTCTGTAACTAAAGACCCTGAGATTGACGGAGATATAAGCCCATTTCAGGCACTTGCAACTTCTCTTGCATCTACAATAGGCACAGGAAATATTATTGGAGTAGGAACTGCAATTTATCTTGGCGGTGCAGGTGCCGTGTTCTGGTGTTGGCTTACTGGAGTATTTGGTATTGCTACGAAATATGCAGAATCGCTTATAGCTGTTAAATATAGAATTAAAACTAATGACGGCAAAATGCAAGGCGGAGCGATGTATGCAATCGAAAGAGGAATAAAACCTACTATATTTGGATTGCAACGGAGTATGAAGTGGCTTGCAACCTTGTTTGCAGTGTTTGCAATTTTTGCTTCTCTTGGTATCGGTTGCGGCGTACAGACAAATGCTATATCAAATATTTTGGATAATACATTTAATTCGCAAGGTTTACTTAAAATCAGTTTTTTCGGCTCTGAAGTCTCCTCTTTAGCACTCATATCAGGAATTATCGTAGCACTATGTACTGCACTTGTTATTTTTGGCGGTATAAAATCAATTTCAAAAGTTTGCGAAAAATTTGTACCACTTATGGCGGCTCTTTATGCATTGGGAAATATTGTTATTTTGATTATAAATCGAGATGTTTTATTAGATAGCATTTATACTATTGTAGTGTCTGCATTTTCGCCTAAGGCACTTGGCGGCGGTATTACAGGTGCCGGAATTATGGCGGCAGCTCGCTACGGAGTAGCACGAGGACTGTTTAGTAACGAATCAGGTATGGGCTCAGCACCTATTGTCGCATCAGCCGCACAGTCAAGAAACCCTGTAAGGCAAGCACTTATTGCTTCTACCGGAACTTTTTGGGATACTGTAGTTATGTGCCTTATGACAGGCATTGTAATTGTAAGCTCGTGCTTAAAAAATCCGTCAATTGACATATCATCAATTGACGGCGATAACCTCACATCTGCGGCATTTGAACAAATACCGATAATAGGAACACCAATTCTAGTTATCGGAATAGTAATGTTTGCGTTTTCTACAATTTTAGGATGGTCATATTATGGTGAACGATGTGCGGAATATCTTTTTGGTAAAAGCGGAATTGTACCCTATAAAATAATTTACATAGGAGTATTACTTGTCGCTCCAATCACCACGCTTGACCTAGTGTGGTGCATTTCTGATATATTCAACGCTTTAATGGCGTTACCAAATATATTTGCAATAATCTCATTATCAAATGTCATAAAATCCGATACAAATTATTATCTTTACGGAAACAAGCTGAGTGAAAAAAGTAATTTTTAATGCTATTTAATTGCTAACTTTTTAAGAAGATTTAATCAATAAACATAAAAGAGTAAAAAACAAAATTCCCCCGACAAGATGTCGGGGGATAATTTATATTAGCAAAAAGAATTAGATAAGTTCAATAATTGCCATTTCAGCACCGTCACCACGACGAGGACCAATCTTAGTCACTCTTGTGTAACCGCCTTTTGTATTAACATACTTAGGAGCAATTTCCTTAAAAAGCTTAGTTGTAACATCTTCCTTAGTAACAAAAGCCAAAACAAGGCGTCTGTTGTGAAGAGTATCTTCTTTTGCTGTAGTAATCATCTTCTCTGCCATAGCCTGAACTTCCTTGGCACGAGTAAGAGTTGTTTCGATTTTGCCGTTTTCGAGAAGGAATGTAACCATTGCACGGAGCATAGCTGTTCTCTGAGCAGTAGTTCTTCCTAATTTTCTTGTACCTGGCATTGTATTCACTCCTTTACCGTTGGGTTTTTAAAGGGTAGTTTATTCGTCTTCCTTCTGAAGACCAAAACCGAGAGAATTGAGCTTTTGTACAACTTCCTCTAAAGACTTTCTTCCGAGGTTTCGTACCTTCATCATATCCTCTTCGGACTTATTAATCAAATCAGCTACCGTGTTGATTCCTGCACGCTTTAAGCAATTGAAGGAACGAACAGACAAATCGAGGTCTTCGATAGTCATATCAAGGATCTTTTCCTTACCCTTATCATCCTTCTCAACCATAACTTCAGCACTTGAAGCTTTGTCAGAAAGATTAACAAAGAGGTTAAGGTGCTCAGTAAGTACTTTAGCTGCTAAAGAAACAGCTTCCTGAGCATTGATAACACCATTTGTCCAAACATCTAAAGTAAGCTTGTCGTAGTCAGTAATCTGACCAACACGAGTATTATCAACAGTATAATTAACCTTTAACACGGGAGTATAAATTGAGTCAATCGGCAATACGCCAATAACATTATTGCCTGAAAGAAGCTTGTTACGCTCTGACGGAATGTATCCACGACCTTTGTCGATAGTAATTTCCATATTGAGCTTTGCATCCTCGCCAAGAGTTGCGATATGAAGCTCGGGATTAAGAATCTCAACTTCGCTGTCGCACTTGATGTCGGCTGCAGTTACTTCACAAGGACCTGTTGCTGAAATTTCAACAACCTTAGGGCTAACCTCATGAAGCTTAGGAACAAGGCTTTTCATATTAAGAACGATTTCCGTAACGTCTTCTTTCACGCCCGGAACAGTCGAAAATTCGTGAAGCACGCCATCAATCTTGATAGATGTAACAGCACAGCCTTCAAGAGATGAAAGTAATACACGACGAAGGCTGTTGCCTAAAGTGTTACCAAAACCACGCTCAAGTGGCTCAACAACAAATCTGCCGTATTTTCCATCCTCGGTTAATTCCGCAGTTTCAATTCTTGGCTTTTCAATTTCTATCATTCGTGAATCCTCCTTAGATTAAGCAGCTGCAAAGCAGCAATGCGTGTGTAATCTGCCTATGAATATGAGATTACTTGGAGTACAACTCAACGATGAGAGTTTCGTCAACTGCAAGAGCGATTTCCTCACGCTTAGCAACAGCAACAACCTTACCCTCGAAAGCTTCGTTATTAACTTCCAAATACTTGGGAACAGGTCTTGAAGCATTAGCTTCCATTACTGCCTTAAACTTAGCACTTGAACGGCTGTTTTCTGCAATAGCAATAACATCGCCAGGCTTTGTGAGGTATGAAGGAATATTAACCCTTCTTACCGTTTACGGTAAAGTGACAGTGAGAAACAAGCTGTCTAGCTTCTGCATGTGAAGAAGCCCAACCAAACTTATAAATTACATTGTCAAGACGGCTTTCGAGGATAGCAAGTAATGCTTCACCTGTCTTGCCTTCTTTCTTTTCAGCGAGTTCATAGTAATGTCTGAACTGGCCTTCGAGTACGCCATAGTAGCGCTTTGTCATCTGCTTAGCACGAAGCTGCAGACCGTATTCAGAGTTCTTCTTACGACCCTGACCGTGCTGACCAGGTGCGTAAGCTCTGCGAGATAATGCACACTTATCTGTATAGCATCTTTCGCCCTTTAAGAAAAGCTTTTGACCTTCTCTACGGCACTGTCTGCATACAGCTCCTGTATATCTTGCCATATGGATTAAACCTCCTGTTAATTAAAACTATACGCGTCTTCTCTTTGGAGGACGGCATCCGTTGTGAGGGATTGGAGTTACGTCTTTAATCATTGTAACTTCAAGACCAGCTGACTGTAAAGCTCTGATTGCAGCTTCACGACCCTGACCAGGACCCTTAACATAAACTTCAACGGACTTCATACCATGTTCCATTGCTGCCTTTGCAGCTGTTTCAGCTGCTGACTGAGCGGCAAACGGAGTTGACTTCTTAGAGCCTCTGAAACCGAGCTCGCCTGCGCTTGCCCAAGAAACAGCATTGCCCTGTGTATCAGAAATAGTAACAATTGTATTGTTAAAAGTAGACTGGATATGCGCTGCGCCTTTTTCAATGTTCTTGCGTTCACGGCGACGGCGAATAACCTTCTTACCACCCTTTGGTGCTGCCATAATCCTTTGCCCTCCTTACTTCTTCTTATTAGCCATGGTCTTGCGTGGGCCCTTACGAGTACGAGCGTTTGTCTTTGAACGCTGACCTCTTACTGGAAGACCCTTTCTGTGACGAACGCCACGGTAACAACCAATATCAATAAGTCTTTTAATATCATAAGCAATGTCACGGCGAAGGTCACCTTCAACGCGGCAGTTATGCTCAATATAATCTCTGAGCTTTGCTATATCTTCTTCTGTTAAATCTCTAACACGAGTGTCAGGATTAACACCTGTTGCAGCAATAATGTCGTCTGCAGTTTTACGGCCGATACCGTAGATATAAGTTAAACCGATTTCAACTCTTTTATCTCTTGGTAAGTCAACACCTGCTATACGAGCCATTCAGTTGCACCTCCATATAAATTTAAAAAATTAGTAGTAATTCTTATTAAAGTATTAAGGTAAATTAACCCTGACGCTGCTTGTGCTTAGGGTTTTCACAGATAACTAAAATCTTACCTTTTCTCTTGATAACTTTGCACTTATCGCACATTTTCTTTACTGAAGGTCTGACTTTCACTTATAATCATTCCTTTCTAAAAAAGTCGTGTATTACCTGACTTACTTTGAACGCCAGGTGATTCTTCCTCTGGTCAGGTCATATGGAGACATTTCCACAGTAACCTTATCGCCCGGCAAAATACGAATAAAGTTCATTCTTAATTTGCCTGAAATAACAGCTAAGATCACGTGACCGTTCTGAAGCTCTACTTTAAACTGAGCATTTGGGAGAGCTTCTTTGACAATACCTTCAATTTCAATTACATCTTGCTTAGACATAACTGTAACCTCCGTTTTTAATAAATTCATTTAAAATTCGTTTAATTTGCGGATTGGTTTCAAAGGAACCTTCGATAACCGTATTTGTTGGAGCAAGGTGAATAAGCTTTTTCATTTTTGGCTTTTCAAGTCGCCTGCGTTTACCGTCTGCAATAAAAGCAAAATTGCAGTCAACGGAAACAACAATAAAAAAACTACCCTTGTCTCGACCTGCTTTAGCCCTTACAATAGATCCTTTTTTTATATCCATAAGTCACCTTAATCAATAAGAGTAAGAATCTTTGGACCATCAGCAGTAATAGCAATTGTGTGTTCAAAATGAGCAGCAAGCTTACCGTCTTTAGTAACAGTAGTCCACTCATCATCGAGTACCTCAACTTCATAACTGCCTTGCGTTACCATAGGTTCAATGGCAATTGTCATACCCGGTAATAAACGCACACCTCTGCCGGGGGTGCCATAATTGGGTACGCTCGGGTCTTCGTGTAATTTCGCACCTACGCCGTGGCCGACAAAATCTCGTACCACCGAGTAACTGCGAGCTTCGACATACTTCTGAACAGCACTGCCGATATCGCCTATGCGATTACCTGCAAGAGCCTTGTTAATTCCCTCATAAAGGCTCTCTCTTGTTGCGTCAAGTAAGGCTTGTGCTTCGGCACTAATATTGCCACAAGCGAAGGTGTAGGCATTGTCGCCGTGAAAACCTTCGTAAAAAGCACCAACATCAACACTTACTATGTCGCCCTCTTTGAGAAACTGCTTCTTGCTGGGTATGCCATGGATGACCACATTGTTTACGGAAATACAAGCACTTGCAGGAAAACCGCCATAACCGAGAAACGAGGGAGTAGCTCCCTGTTTCTCGATATATTTACGGACTAGTGTATCTATTTCATAAGTAGTAACACCGGGCTTAATAGCCTCGCCTGCAACACGAAGTGCTTCTGCAGAAATTCTGCATGCATCTTTCATTTTTGAAAGTTCCCGTGCTGTTTTAATTACTACCATGCTTACGCCTCAATTGTCTTAAGAACTTTCTGTGTAGTAGCTTCAACGCCATCTACACCATCAATGTTAAAGAGCTTACCCTGCTTTTCATAGAAAGCAACGAGTGGCTCAGTTTCCTGATGATAAACAGTAAGACGAGCAAGCACAGTGTCAGGATGGTCGTCCTTACGCTGAACAAGGGTGCCGCCGCAATCGTCGCAAACGCCGTCCTTCTTTGGTTTTAAATTAACAAGATGGAATGGTCTGCCACAACCTTCGCAAACACGGCGTCCGGACATACGGTCAATAATGTTCTGGTCGGGTACATCGATGTTGATGACATACTCGATATTAACGCCCATATTATCCAGAGCCTCGGCCTGAGGAATAGTTCTTGGGAAACCGTCAAGGATAAAACCGTTCTTGCAGTCGTCCTCAGCAAGTCTTTCTTTAACAATGCCGATTACAACTTCGTCCGGTACAAGCTTGCCGGCGTCCATAAAGGACTTAGCCTTCATACCCATCTCAGTGCCGTTTTTCAGCGCTTCACGGATCATGTTTCCGGTTGAAATAGTGGGAATACCAAAATGCTCAGAGAGCACTGCTGCCTGAGTGCCTTTACCGGCACCTGGAGCACCTAACATGATAATGTTCATATATTATACTCCTTTTTTTTCAATTAGTCAAGAAAACCTTTGTAATGACGCATCATCATTTGTGATTCAAGCTGTTTTACTGTTTCAAGAGCAACACCAACGAGAATAATGATTGATGTACCACCGATTGACATACTGCCCATGCCTGTAACTGCACCATAAATGTGAGGAACAAGAGCAATTGCTGCGAGGAAGAGAGCACCAATTAAAGTAATTCTTGAAAGAATGTTTTTAATGAACTCTGCAGTCGGAGCACCCGGACGAATACCAGGAACAGTACCATTATTAGCCTTAAGGTTATTAGCCATTTCAATAGGATTGTACTGAATTGTTGTGTAGAAATATCCGAACATTAAAATGAGAACGAAATAAAGTGAGATATACAACCAACCGTTTGTGTTGAAAGCATCAAAGAAAGCTTTTGCAGCACCTTCAGCCTTATTGTTGAAGAAGAGAAGGTTGATTGTTCCCGGAATTGAAAGAATTGAGCTTGCAAAAATTACAGGGAGTACACCGCCAAGAGCAACCTTGATTGGAAGGTGGCTTGACTGACCGCCGTACATTTTTCTGCCTACAACTCTTTTTGCGTACTGAATTGAGATTTTTCTTTCGCTGTCCTGCATAAATGTAATTACCCAGATTACAGCAAGGAAAATAACAGCCCAAAGCGGTACTAGGAAATAATACTGTGTTGAACCCTTAGCAGCAAGATCCCAATACTGAGTTAATGTGCCTAAGGTTGCAGGGAGCTGAGCAACAATACCGGCAAAAAGGAGAATGGAAATACCATTACCAATACCGTGATTATTAATCTGCTCACCAAGCCACATCATAATAGCGGAACCTGCTGTAAATACAAGTACTGTAACAACAGCAGTAAACCACATTTCCCAGCCTGTTTTATAGTTTGCAATGCCCATTCTAAATAAATAGATATAGTATGCAATACCCTGCATAAGACCGAGACCAACAGTTACATAACGAGTGATAGTAGCAATTTTGCGTCTACCGATTTCGCCTTCCTTCGCTAATCTTTCAAGCGGAGGAATAGCAACTGTAAGAAGCTGCATAATGATGGAACTGTTAATGTAAGGTGTGATACCCATCGCAAAAATTGTAGCATTTGCGAAAGCGCCACCTGAGATTGTGTTTAAATAGGCAAGCATTGTGTTGCCTGTTGTTGCATCGCCCATTGCTTCTTTAAGGGCTGCGATATCCAGAAACGGAACAGGGATAACTGAACCGATTCTGAATACAACGATAATTAAAAGTGTATATAACAGCTTCTTTCTTAAGTCAGGGATTGACCAAGCGTTTCGAATTGTCTTAAACACTTAAATCACCTCTGCCTTTCCGCCAGCAGCTTCGATTGCAGCCTTAGCTGATTCGGAAAAAGCATTAACCTTTACAGTAAGTTTCTTATCGAGCTTGCCGTTGCCAAGAACCTTGACAGCGTCGAAGCCGTTTTTAATAACACCTGCGTTTACAAGAGCTTCAATATCAACTGTAGCACCGTCTTCAAACTTTCTGTTTAAAGTGCTGAGGTTAATAGCAACTACAGTTTTAGCGAAGATGTTGTTGAAACCTCTCTTAGGAATACGACGCTGAAGTGGCATCTGACCGCCTTCAAAACCAGGACGAACACCGCCGCCTGAACGAGCCTTCTGGCCCTTATGGCCCTTACCAGCAGTTTTGCCCCAGCCTGAGCCGTGACCTCTACCTACTCTTCTTGCGTCCTTTTTAGAACCCTCAACGGGAGAAAGTTCATGTAACTTCATATAGTTCGCACCTCCTTGCTTACGCTTCACTAACCTCTACGAGGTGGATGATTTTTGCTACCTTACCTTTAGTAGAAGAATTATCGGGCTGTGTTGTAACATCACCGATTTTCTTAAGACCTAAAGCGTGGGCTGTTGCAATCTGATCTTTCTTAGAGCCAATAAGGCTTTTAACTAATTTAATTGTCATCACCAGCAACCTCCCTATTATAAAATTTCCTTAACGGATTTGCCACGAATAGCTGCTACTTCTTCAGCAGTTCTGAGAGCTGCAAGACCTGCAAGTGTTGCTCTAACAACATTGCAAGGGTTATTTGAACGAAGAGCCTTAGTTCTGATGTCCTTAATGCCAACTGCTTCTACAACGGCACGAACAGGGCCACCAGCGATAACACCGGTACCAGGTGCAGCAGGCTTCATAAGAACTCTACCTGCACCGAACTCGCCGATGATTTCGTGTGGAATTGTAGTACCTCTAAGTGAAACCTTCATAAGGTTCTTCTTAGCATCCTCAATACCCTTACGGATAGCGTCGGGAACTTCGCCTGCCTTACCGATACCGAAACCAACAGTTCCGTTACCGTCGCCTACAACTACAAGAGCTGCAAACTTAAAGATACGGCCACCCTTAACTGTCTTAGATACACGGTTAATGGTAACTACTCTTTCTTTTAATTCGCCTGTTAATTCTACTGTCTTAGCCAAAGTTATTCCTCCTCTTCCTTAGAAATTGAGGCCGCCCTCACGGGCGCCTTCGGCCAATTCCTTAACACGGCCGTGATATATATTACCGCCTCTGTCAAATACAACATCAACGATATTCTTTGCCTTTGCACGCTCAGCAACGAGCATACCTACAGCCTTAGCTGCTTCTTTGTTTCCGCCATTGCCTGTGATGGACTTGTCAAGGCTTGAAGCCTGAGCAAGTGTAACACCAGCTACGTCATCAATAATCTGAGCGTAGATGTTGCTTCTGGAGCGGAATACGCACAAACGAGGACAAGAAGCTGTACCGCTAATTTTGCTACGGATTCTCTTATGGCGTTTTGCGCGTGCCTTTTTTGTATCAGGTCTGCTTACCATTGTTCATTCACTCCTTAATTATTTGCCCTTACCGGCCTTGCCTTCCTTACGGCGGATAACTTCATCAGCGTACTTAATACCCTTGCCCTTATATGGCTCTGGTGGACGCTTTTCTCTTACTT
>JAXJSN010000031.1:0-2561 GCA_036310085.1 Ruminococcus sp. | reverse complement strand
GACGGCGTGTCGGTGTTTATTCAGTACACATTATATAGTTATTGAGGTGTTTTTATGAAGTGTCCGTATTGTAGTTATGAAGAGAGCAAGGTAATTGATTCTCGTTCAGCTGATGATGGGGAGAGAATACGCCGTCGCCGTGAATGTTTAAAATGTTCCAAAAGATTTACTACATATGAGATTATTGAAACTGTGCCTTTGATTGTTGTAAAGCGTGATAAATCAAGAGAACCATTTGACAGAAATAAGCTTACAGCCGGACTTTTAAGAGCTTGTGAAAAGCGTCCTGTTTCTGTTGAGCAGATTGAATCAGTTGTTGATTTTATCGAAAGCCGTTTACAAAGCAGTCTTGATAGAGAAGTTACAGCAATGCAGATTGGTGAACTTGCAATGGAACAACTTAAGGATATTGACGAGGTTTCGTATGTTCGCTTTGCCTCTGTCTATAGACAGTTTAAAGATATTAATACCTTTTTAGATGAGCTTAATAAGCTTCTAACTGAGAAAAAATAATTCTTAATAAATTTTAAAAAGTCCTGAGCTTTCGTTAAACAGCTCAGGACTTTTGCTCATCATTTTTAAGTTATATCAGAATAAAAACCGAGATTCATCGCAAAATGAACCTCGGTTTTGTTTAAATAATTAATTGTTAAGTGCGTTAATAAGAGCCTCAGTTTTATCGGTTTTCTCCCAAAGAACGCCAAGCTCCTCTCTACCCATATGACCATAAGCGGCGAGAGGGAGATATTTTGTTTCTTTAAGCTTAAGCTGTTCAATAATAGAGTTTGGACGGCAATCGAATACCTTTTCAACAGCCATAGCAATAGCTTCATCAGAAAATTCAGAAGTACCGAATGTATCAACCATTATAGAAACAGGTTTAGCTACACCGATAGCATAAGCGAGCTGAACCTCACATTTCTTAGCGATTTTAGCAGCAACAACATTTTTTGCAATGTAGCGGCAATAATAAGCAGCACTACGGTCAACCTTTGTTGGGTCTTTACCGCTGAATGCACCGCCGCCGTGACGAGAATAGCCACCGTAAGTATCAACAATAATTTTTCTGCCTGTAAGACCTGAGTCACCAACAGGACCGCCGATAACAAATCTGCCTGTAGGATTTACAAAAATCTTTGTGCTCTCGTCAATTAACTCAGCAGGGATAATTGCTTTGATAACATATTCAATAATATCTTTTCTAATCTGCTCAAGTGTAACATTTTCGCTGTGTTGAGTAGAAACAACTACAGTTTCAACCTTTACAGGCTTGTCATCATCATACTCGACAGTAACCTGAGTTTTACCGTCAGGACGGAGGTAGGAAAGAGTACCATCTTTTCTAACCTTAGTAAGCTGTTTTGCAAGCTTTTGAGCAAGAGATATAGGAAGTGGCATAAGCTCAGGAGTTTCATCACAAGCGAAACCGAACATCATACCCTGATCGCCTGCACCTATCTGGTTGTTGACATCATTTTCGCCGTCTTTAAGCTCGTAGCTTTCATTAACACCCATAGCGATATCAGGTGACTGAGCGTCAATAGATGTAAGTACGGCACAAGTGTTGCCGTTAAAACCGCAATCCTGATTATTATAACCGATTTCGTTAATAACCTTTCTTGCTACATCGGCTATATCAACATAACAATCAGTTGATATTTCACCCATAACATGCACTACACCTGTTGTAGCAGTAACCTCGCATGCAACATGAGCATTTTTATCTTGTTCAAGTATGCTGTCAAGTACAGCATCAGATATCTGATCACATACTTTGTCAGGATGACCTTCAGTAACGGACTCAGATGTAAATAATTTTCTTGCCATATTAATTACTCCTTTTCTTTGGTAATAAAGCTAATATCTTAAATTGTTAAGATAGATTCACTTTATACAATGCTTGATTATTTCCATATAAAAAACAAACGCCCTTCTTCCGAAAGGCGTAATTTTTTACTCATCTTTCGGTAATACCGCAGGAATTAGCACCTTGCAAATGCAGGTTGCCGGACTTCATAGGGCCTTACCCTCAGTCACTCTTGATAAGAATAATATTAAATTAAATGTACAATAATAATAGAAAGATTATTATATATTTACATAACACTGTAATTATACAGTATTATAAAAGAAAATACAATAGGAAATTTAAAAAAATATTGATTTTTAATTTAAAGTATGTTATAATACAGTCATTGTCGATATAAATTACTGATTTTTCAATCGTTTGACAAATTTTTTAAAAAAATTTAAAAAAAGTGTTGACAAATCAAAAGTTTATTGATATAATATAAAAGCTGTCTACGATAAGTATTCAGAAACGCGCCAATAGCTCAGCTGGATAGAGCAACTGCCTTCTAAGCAGTAGGTCAGGGGTTCGAGTCCCTTTTGGCGCACCATATGGTGGGATTAGCGTAGTTGGTTAACGCGCCAGTTTGTGGCACTGGAGACCGACGGTTCGAATCCGTCATTCCACCCCACTTGACTCATTAGCTCAGTTGGCAGAGCACTTGACTTTTAATCAAGGTGTCCGGAGTTCGAATCTCCGATGGGTCACCATT
>JAXJSN010000030.1:0-10201 GCA_036310085.1 Ruminococcus sp. | reverse complement strand
TACCGGTGAGGTTACTTATGAAATTAACGGTGGTTTTGTATTGAATAATGTTAAAGATGCTTCAGTTCTAGATAATACAGATATCACTATAGGCGAAGGTTTGTCAACTGTTTTCCGTCTCCGTTCATCAGACAGAGATAAGGTAGACAGAACCTAAGATTATTCTAATTTATATTTAATCGTAATATTAAATTTAAAAGGCAGATAGGTTGAAAAATACCTGTCTGCCATTTTTTTCTAATTGATTATATCTGATTTGTAAAATAAAAGACATAAACATCCGTGCTAAAAAGATGTTTATGTCTTTAAAATTTATATTATAGCTTTAATATTTTGTCACTTAACTCACTTGCAGTTTTAATAACAGTTTTACATTCAAATCCTTTTATATCAGCTTCGCTTTTATATCCCCAACCATAAAGAACAGCCGCATAATCCATACCAACATTTTTGGCACCTTCGGCATCAATATTGCTGTCACCAACCATAATGCTGTCTTCAATAGCAACTCCCGCAGTTTTACAAGCCTGTAAAAGTAAATCGCTTTTAGTTTGCTGTCTGTCAACATCAGTCGCACACACAGCATCAAACAAATCAATTGCACCAAAAGACTTAAGCATATCTGATGTATACATATTATGTTTAAGAGTAGCTACTGCAAGCTTACAGCCTTTTACTTTAAGCTTGTTAAGTTCTTCAAGTAAACCATCATATAATAAGTACATCTTTTTGCCTTTTTGCGAGTATAACTTACTATAATTATTTTTAGCATATTCTGTTTCATCATCAGACATACCGTAAAGCTCTTTAAAGCTCTGCTCAAGAGATTCACCGTATACACTGTCAAGTGCCTTGTGGTCTACCGGTTGATACCCCATTGCTGTCGCCGTAGTATTAAAGCAATAAAGCATACCGGGGGAAGTATCTGCAAGAGTTCCGTCAAATCCTAGAATTACCAGTTTTTTCATTTTAATCACCCGATAAAATAACACTATAAAATATATCTCAGTTTTTACCTGAAATATGTCAGTTAATACATTAATATAAACATAGGAAAAAATTTCTTATATATATCATTATATCACTCAATTTTCATAAAGACAATACCCTTTTTTAATTGACAATATTACAGTTAAGATATAAAATTATTAATAGGTTAAATATATGAAAGGAAATATAATTTTAATGAGCAATGTAAAGCTTAATAGTAAAAAAAATAAGGATAACTTAGCAAAAAAGCAACGGTATTCAGTAAAACACGCTTTAGTTAATTATTATCTGATTTTGATGTTTACAATTTTTCCGCTGTTTTATACTGATGCATATTTTAATATCAGAAAAGACAAATACTTTTTATTTTTAGTTGCATCGGGAATTATAATATTCTCTATGTTTGCAATAACACTTACTTATAAACAAGATAGTAAAACATCCTTACCAAAACAATCGCAAGTCATTCAGCCTTTACATAATATGTTTACAATTCCCGAATGGGCAATGCTTGCATTTTTGTTGGTAAGCTTTGTATCAACACTACTTTCTCCAACTCCTCTTTATGCTTTGTTGGGAACGGGTGGCAGAAATAACGGCCTTTTATTAATAGCAGTTTATACCGCCGTATTTTTTATAGTATCCAGAATTTACTATTTTAAAGAATATGTTTTTCTTGCCTTTGGTGTTGCATCTTCAATAGTTTATGTGCTTGCGGTACTAAATAGTTTTTATATCGATCCATTATCAATGGCAGTTGATCTTTCACAAAGAGATTTACCAAACTTTGTATCAACTATTGGTAATAAGAATATGCTTTCAAGCTATATTTGCGTTACCTTGCCTGTGTTTATCTCGATGTCGGTTCATACTAACAAGCTTTCAAAGCAAATTGTGTATTTGATTGTGTCAGGTTTAGGCTTTACCGCTCTTATGGCGGCAGACAGTGATTCGGGAATTCTCGGATTAGTAGCTTTTTTTGTAATCTATTTAATTGTTTATGCAAGAAGAATTGCAAGGCTTAAAAAGTATTTTCTGGCTCTTGCGATTATGTTTGCATCTGCCAAAATCATAAATTTGTTTATTGCGACTTTTGAAAAAAATAAAGGGTTTGATAGTTTTCAGAATTTCTTTATTTCTTCAAATGCAGGTCATTTATTGTTAGTTGCAGTAAGTATGATTGCAATTTTACTTTATATTTTTGACCATATAAAGCCAAATACACTCTTGCCAAAGGCTGTACCTATCGTGCTTTGTGCTATATGTGCAATTGCCATAGTTGCGGCTATTGTTGGTATTATTTATTTTACTTTTATTGACACAGAAACTAAGCTTAAAAATCTGGCTGGTTTGCTTAGAATAAATGATAAATGGGGAACACATAGAGGTTATATGTGGATTAGGTCTATGTGGATATTCTCGGATTATTCTTTTATAGAAAAGCTTTTTGGTTGCGGTCCTGATTGTTTTTATTTTGCGTTTCAGCCATATTTTGAGGGCTTGCAAAAATTTGGCGACAGTTCAACCAATGCCGCACACAATGAGTATATCAACTATCTTATAACTACAGGTATTCTTGGACTTGGTGCGTACCTTACGCTTGTAATTAGTGTTATTGTCAGAGCTATAAAGTCAGCTGCTAAAAATCCACTTGCACTTGTATTTGCGGCTTCGGTAATCTGTTACAGCGTTCAGGCTGTTGTTAATATTTCTCAACCAATTACAACACCGCTTTTCATATTGTTTTTAGCTCTTTGCGAAGCTGTTACACAAAATAAAGCATTTAATAAAATATAAGGAGATAGAGATGAGTATTTTAAATGTAGAGAATTTATCGCATGGTTTTGGCGATCGTGCGATTTTTGCGGATGTTTCATTCCGTTTGTTAAAGGGCGAGCATATTGGTCTTATCGGTGCAAACGGCGAAGGTAAATCTACCTTTATGAATATTGTAACCGGAAAGCTCCAGCCTGATGAAGGCAAAGTTGAGTGGTCTAAAAATGTTCGTGTCGGCTACCTTGACCAGCATACAGTTCTTGAACAGGGAATGACAATTGAAGATGTATTGAAGTCTGCGTTTGCGTATCTCTTTGATTTAGAAGAGAAAATGAATCAGATTTGCGAGCATCTTGGCGATGCAAGTGAAGACGAAATGAACGAAATGATGGAGGAGCTTGGAACAATTCAAGACACTCTGACATTGCACGATTTTTACATAATTGATGCAAAGGTTGAGGAGGTTGCCCGTGCCTTAGGTCTTATGGATATTGGACTTGACCGTGATGTAACCGACCTCAGTGGTGGTCAGAGAACAAAGGTGCTTCTTGCAAAGCTGCTACTTGAAAAGCCGGATATTTTGCTATTGGACGAGCCTACAAACTATCTTGACGAGGAGCATATTGCATGGCTTAAGCGTTATCTTATTGATTATGAAAATGCTTTCATTTTAATTTCACATGATATTCCGTTTTTGAATGAGGTTATTAATATAATTTATCATATGGAAAATCAAAAGCTTGACCGTTATGTTGGCGACTACAATCATTTTCAAGAAGTTTATGCTGTTAAAAAAGCTCAGCTTGAGGCGGCATATAAGCGTCAGCAACAGGAAATCAGTGAGCTAAAGGATTTTGTAGCCAGAAATAAAGCTCGTGTAGCTACACGAAATATGGCGATGTCAAGACAAAAGCTTCTTGATAAAATGGATATAATTGAGCTTGCGGCAGAGAAGCCGAAGCCTGAATTTAACTTTAAATTAGGTCGCACACCAAGCAAATTTATTTTTGAAGCAAAGGATTTAGTAATCGGATATAACGAACCGCTTTCAAAGCCACTTACCTTGGCTATGGAGAGGGGACAAAAGATTGCACTTGTGGGTGCTAACGGTATCGGAAAAACTACTTTACTCAAAAGTATATTGGGTATTATTCCGTCGCTAAGTGGTTCTGTTGAGCTTGGCGATAACCTGATGATTGGTTATTTTGAACAGGAAACATCAGGAGATAACACTACAACCTGTATTGAGGAGATTTGGAAGGAATTTCCATCATATAATCAGCAAGAGGTTCGTGCGGCACTTGCTAAATGCGGATTGACAACTAAGCATATTGAAAGTCAGGTAAGAGTTCTCAGCGGTGGCGAGCAGGCTAAGGTAAGGCTTTGTAAGCTGATAAACAAGGAAACAAATATATTGCTACTAGACGAGCCTACAAACCATCTTGATGTGGATGCCAAGGACGAGCTAAAGCGTGCTTTAAAGGAGTATAAAGGTAGTGTTCTCTTAATCTGCCACGAGCCTGAGTTTTATCTCGATGTAGTGACTGAGGTTTGGGACTGCACAAAATGGACAACTAAGATTTTTTAAATTTTAATAAAATCAAATATCATAATTTACAAATTCCCTCATTTGTCTATATTGACAGGTGGGGGAAATAAAATAATAAAACTTTAAAAATATACTTGATTTTTATAAAGATTTAATGTATAATTTAAAGGTAAATTAAATATGCCGGTGTGATGGAATTGGCAGACGTGACGGACTCAAAATCCGTTGATGGCGACATCGTGTGGGTTCGAGTCCCACCACCGGCACCACTTTGTTTAATGGCATACACATTATCTATTATTACGGTAGGAAATGTGTATGCCAATTGTCTTATGTATGTTTTTATTTGCAGATTTAATAATATAAAGAATCAACGGAGGGTTGATAAATGAGCGTTATTGGTAAAGAGATTAAAAAATACCGCACGGCAAAGGGGATTACTCAGGAAGAACTCGGTCAGCTTGTGGGAGTATCGACTCAAGCTGTATCAAAATGGGAGCATGGAGGAACACCTGATGTGGAATTGTTGCCACAATTAGCACAGATTTTAGGTGTAAGTATAGATGCTTTGTTTGGCATTGAAGAAGAAAGTATGGCAGTGTCGCTTGCACGACAGATTTGTCAAATGCCAATAGAGGAAGCGTATCGCTATGCCTTTAAAATTTGTTGGGCGATAGAAGTTGGACTGACTCAGGATATTACTATGTTTGATGATGTCTTTTTTGCGTTAATTGACAATTCGGCTATTACTACAGATAAGTCAGATTATTTTGCGAAAATCCTAACTGATGGCGGTGTTGCTGATACACGACTGACACAGGATTTTCACCACTTTTTTCTTATGGTTGAGCCTAAAGAGGGACTTAAAAATAAACTTGCCGATCCTGAAACATTACGCAAAGTATTTGAGGTTTTTGCTAATGAAAAACTGCTTAGAATTATTTTTTATATGTATTCTCGTTTGAATACGCCTATTGCAACATCTTTAATCAGTAAAAATACGGGCTTGGATTCAAGTGAGGTTGATCATTGTATGGATATTCTTTGCAAAAATAATCTTGCTACACGCAATGTAATTGCTACTGCTGACGGTGAAATGTATTCTTATATGTACCATCAGGAAAGCTCGGTTATTCCTTTCCTTTGTTTTGCTGATGAAATAGCCAAAAAGGATTTTCGTGATTTGCTTTGGAATGTAGCCCGAACAAAACCGTTTTTGTATTCAACTGATAGTTGAATTATTACTGATTTGGTTGTAAGAATCAAATAATACTTGCTTGATAAAATTCTACTGTAGGTTTATACTGTAAGTAACAAGAAATCAAGGAGATTATTATGAAAAAACTTTTAGTTATTTTTTTATGTACTGCATTAGCTTTGTCGTCAGTCGCTTGTTCTTTGAGTAACACTGAAAGCAGTAATATTGCAGAGGGTACTACTATTTCTGAAACTAAAGAAGAAACTAAGCCTGCCACACCTAAAATAGTTGACGATAAAATGAGAGAGCAAATGGATAATACGCTCAAGGAGTTTAATTTTGAGGGAATTGTTTGCTTAACAAAAGATGGCTCAATTGTATATGAATGGGTAACAGGCAAAGACGAAAAGGGTACAGACTTAACTATAGATTCAACTTTGTATTTGGGTTCTGTATCAAAGCAATTTTGTGCTACTGCAATTATGATTCTTCGTGACCAAGGCAAGCTAAGTGTTGATGATACCTTGGATATTTATTTTCCTGAATATAAATATGGTAAGGATATAACAATTAAAAATCTTTTGTCTATGCGTTCAGGAATTAC
This sequence comes from Ruminococcus sp., assembly GCA_036310085.1. Classification (GTDB taxonomy): domain Bacteria; phylum Bacillota; class Clostridia; order Oscillospirales; family Acutalibacteraceae; genus Ruminococcoides. Next base: position 4,084 of record JAXJSN010000030.1, on the reverse strand, counting down.
TGATAGACTAGGCGGAGATGTTGATATAAATTCAATTTCGCCTGATAATACCGATTCTGAAAATACAGCCGCAATTAAAAAGTCGATTTTTAGTCAGCCGCTTTCGTTTGACCCTGATACTGCTATGGCGTATTGCAATACAAACTATTTTTTACTTGCCAATATAGTGGAGCAGGTATCGGGACAAGGTTACAAGGAGTTTGTTCGTGAGAATATTTTTGAGCCGTTAGGAATGAAAAATTCAGGCTTTGTAGATGAAGTTAAGGATAACCCTGAGTGGGCAAGCGGCATTACATATAATACTTTTACTGCGGGCGAGGACTGTCCGGGGCTAACAAAGGGTGCCGGTGATGTTGCCTCTAATGCGGCTGATATGGATGCTTGGATGACAGGATTAAGTAGCGGAAAAGTTGTTTCAGTTGAAACATATCGTGAAATGATAACAGATCATTCTCCTGATTATGGCACTCGCTATGGATACGGCTTGCAAGGTATGTTATCTGATAGTATAGGTCATGCAGGACATATCGGTTCCTATTACGCTTTAGATTTAATAAACGAAAAGTCCGGTTATAACCTTTTCATAGTAAGTAATAGAAATTCTACAAGGATTAGAAACTTACCATATACATTAATGAAAGATTTATTAGCTGAATAATTTTTTTGTAAAGTACAATTTTAGAAAAAAATAATCCCATATATTCACTTTAGTTTAAAAGAAAGGTGATTTATATGGGATTTTTACTTTTAGGAAATAACTTGGCTTAGTTTGATGCGAGATCTTATTTGCTAAAGTACTTGAAAAATTATAAATTTTCAAAAAATCCCCTTGACAATTATGAGTTAATGGTATATAATGCAATTAGTTAATTAGACAATTATCTAATTAACTAAACAACTAAAAACGGAGGAACCAATATGGGTGATGTTTGGAAAGCTCTTGCAGACCCCACAAGGAGAAAAATCCTTGAGCTTTTGAAAGAAAAGGATATGAATGCCGGTGAGATTGCAGAAAGGTTTAATATGACAAAGCCTTCAATCAGCAATCATCTTAGTATTCTTAAACAAGCGGATCTTGTTGATTTTGAAAAACAGGGTCAAAATGTAATTTATTCGTTAAAAACAAGTGTAATTGAGGATATGCTTAATCTTTTATCGAATCTTACAAACAGAAATGAGGTTTAATTATGTTAAAGTTTATTCTTTTAATTGTTTCAATTATTAATTCAGCGGCTATGGGAATTTATCTTTCAGGTGTGTCAAAGGAAATAGTTCCAATACATTTTGATGTGAACGGCAACCCTGATTCATACGGCTCAAAATGGATGTATTTATTTGTTTCTTTAGTGCCGATTATCATTGCTATTGTTAATATATTTATGAAAAACGATAAGAACAAAAAGTATTCAGAAAAAGCCATTACTATAATTTTGTTGATGTTTGTTGCAATTATTTGGGTTATAACATTTACAGGTATTAGCGGTTTATATACTCAGAAAATTTCGTTTAATTTAGTAGGCATAATTTTGGGTTTAGTTGTTGCATTTATTAGCAACTTGTATCCAAAGCTTAAGCAGAATAGCCATTTTGGTATAAAATTGCCGGCTACTCTCAAAAGTGAGGTTGTATGGAAAAAAACACATAAATTAGCAGGCTACACAGGCTTTATCGGTGGTATAATTATGGTAGTTTGTTCAGCACTTGGTATGATATTTACTGATTTAGGCGTTGCGTTAATGTTTATAGGTTTAGGTGTATTTCTTGTTATTGGTGTGTTTGTTCCAATGATTTATGCTAATGTTATTTATTCAAATGAAAAACATTAATAGATAAAGTAAACTGAATTCTTTTGATTAAACAGATACTTAATCAAAGCAAAAAATAAAAGTTTCGGTCAAGCCTTTTCAAAGGCTTGCAGGTCAAGGACAGAGTCCTTGCAGGTTTTAAGGACGGAGTCCTTAACATTAAGACTAATTACAATTTCGTTTAAAACGGAATTGTAAAGGTTTTAAAGGGTTAAGCGTTGATTTTCGCTTGACCCAGTTCGGGCAGATAGAACGATATAGAATTTATGATTGTGTCCCGACAGAAGTATTCATTATTTTGATATCATAACCGATTTATCTATTATATTGTCGGGAAAATTACTTTTATTTAATATCAAGCTTTCTACTCGAACTACGAGCCGAGGTACTCGGCAAATTCTAATTTGTAGAGGTATATATGAGGTTTGAAAATATTTATTTTATTAACGGCACAGCTTACGCAGGTAAATCAACTATGCTTAAAATGCTGGCTGAAAAATACAATGGAATATTACGTGAAGAAAACTATCACAATGCAAAACTAGCGGAGTTGGACAGCGTCGAATTTCCTGCCTTAACCTACACAAGAGATTTGAAAGATTGGAGAGATTTCATAAGGAGAACTCCCGACGAATACGAAGCTTGGGTTAAAGAAGTAACAAAGGAATGTGCAATTTTAGAGCTTGGGATTCTTGAAGTACTTTCCAAACGAGATAAACCGGTTTTTGTTGATACTAACATTCCTCTCCAAATGCTATGGCAAATCTCAGACAAAGACCATGTTTTAATTATGCTTGCTGACCCCGAAATATCAGTGAACAGATTTTTTGAACGCCCTGACAGAGAGAAACAATTTTTGTATAAGCTCTTATTAAATGAAGAAAATCCAACAGAAGCTATGAATAATTTTAGAGAGTGCTTGAAGCGTGTTAATTCAAGAGAAATATATAATGATTTTCTCAATTCAGGATTTAATGTAATTTTAAGAGAAGATAGCAGAACCATTGAAGAAACCTTTTTGCTTGTAGAAAAATCATTCGGTTTAAACTAAGTTAATTCTTACTTTTGGAGGAAAAAGAATGGCATTTGATTTTAAGAAAGAATACAAAAAATTTTATATGCCTAAGAACAAGCCTGTGATTGTTGATGTGCCAAAAGCTAATTACATAGCTGTCAGAGGCAAAGGCAACCTAAACGAAGAAGGCGGTGCATATCAGCAGTCTATAAGCGTGCTTTATGCGGTTGCTTACACACTTAAAATGAGCTACAAAACAGATTATAAAATAGATGGTTTTTTTGAGTATGTTGTGCCTCCGCTTGAAGGATTCTGGTGGCAGGATGATGTTGATGGTGTAGATTATACTGATAAATCCACCTTTAACTGGATTTCTGTAATCCGTCTGCCTGATTTTATTACCAAAGAAAACTTTGATTGGGCAGTAGAAACGGCAACCAAAAAGAAAAAGCTGGATTGCTCATTAGCAGAGTTTATTACTATTGATGAAGGTCTTTGCGTTCAAGTTATGCATTTAGGTTCCTTTGATGATGAACCGGCAACAGTTGCTCTGATGGACGAGTACTTAGAGCGAAACGGATATGCAAATGATTTCAGCAAGAACAGATTGCATCACGAGATTTATTTGTCCGATGCAAGAAGAGTTGCTCCCGAAAAATGGAAAACGGTTATAAGACATCCGATTAAGAAGACATAAACAAAATCAGATTTAAGGAGAATACTATGGTAGAATTAGTAGATGTTAAATCTAAAGACAGAGAGCTTTTCTGGAATATTCATCAGAAATATCTTTACGAAATGACTAATTATTATGATGATAAAATGGATGAGGCAGGGAATTACGATTACGGTAATTTTGATGCGTATTTTACAGAACCACAGAGAAAAGCTATGTTTATTTATTTTGATAAACATTTGGCTGGGTTTGTTATGATAAACCCATATTCATATCTTGATGAAAAGCCTGACTATGTGTTAGCAGAGTTTACTATTTTTCCCGCATATCGCAAAAAGCATATTGCAAAAGAAGCAGTAGAAATGATTTTTGATAGGTTTAAGGGTTCTTGGGAAGTGAAATATAACGAAGCCAATGTCCCTGCTATGAAACTATGGAATAATATGTGTGGAAAGTACAGCCCTCGTAAAATACATCTCAATGAATTAGAAACAGTTTTATCATTCTTAGTGATTTGATAAATAAGAATTTGCAAGCGTGACGCTTGACCCAATTCGGGCAGATAGAGCGATATAGCATTTATAATTG
>JAXJSN010000029.1:0-30519 GCA_036310085.1 Ruminococcus sp. | reverse complement strand
TATAAATGAGAATTTGACGAGGAAAATATGGATAATAAAAATAATAAAAATAATAAAAATAATAAAAATAAAATAATTGTTGTTACCTTAATATTTGTGTTCGTATGCATATGTGCGTTTATATATCCAAGCGTATACGAACATCAATGTAAAACACGATATTCTGGTGATTTCGATAAAAAGATTATGAATGATATTTTAGAAAGCAATATTGCGATTGTAAAACAAGAGAAAAAGATAACAGAAAACATTACGAGTGTTTCTTGGGGTGTTGGTGCGAGTGGAGTTATTTTTAGGGCAGACGGAGATACTTATTATGCATTAACAGCATATCATGTGGTGAAAGATTTTCAAAACACGGAATATATTATAATACCATATGGAGTACCTACATATTCGGAGTACAAAAAAAGCAGTGAATCATATGTTTCCAGTGAAATGTATTATGAACAATTTGAAAAAGCCACAATAGTTTTTATTGATGAAGAATATGACTTAGCGGTGATTTCTTTTGAATCAAAGGAACCATTGAATGTACTTTCTGTAAGTGAAGATAATCCAAACACCAATGAAAAAATTGCGGTTATCAGCAATCCAAATGGAAAGCGTTTTGTCTATTCATTTGGTGTTATTACGTCAAAAGATTATTATTTGTTTAAAAGCAATGACGAACTATTGCCCGTAAATACCTTTACTCATAATGCTTATATCGCTTCTGGAAGTAGTGGAAGTGCAGTATTCAATGAGGAAATGAGAGTTGTTGGTATAAATATCGGGGGCGGTACGGATTTTATGAATAGGTTTAAATATGGAGCGATGATTCCATGTGAATTGATTCATGAATTCCTTCAGAAGAATAATTTTGAATAACAGATAAATTCCAATTTGCAAGCGTGACGCTTGACCCAATTCGGGCAGATAGCGTCATCGGGAAAAATGATTGTAGCCCGACTATAAAAATTGTTATATAGGTAAACTTAAATTTGTGGAGGTGTTTGATATGATACTAAGAGCAAATAGTAAAGATAGCCGTGTCTTGGCTGTAATGGCTGTTCAGATGTGGAGCCGTCATACTGTTGATGAGTTAGAAGCAGGCTTCGTTGAATCATTGAATAATGAGAATGTAGCACTATTTATCAAGTATTCAGATAATTTGCCCGTAGGGTTTGCACAGTGCGGTTTGAGAACAGATTATGTAGAAGGAGCTAATACATCCCCTGTAGGATATCTGGAAGGTATATTTGTGAAATCAGATTATCGAAACAGAGGTTATGCCAAAGAGTTGCTGTCTGCTTGTGAAAAGTGGGCTACAGATATGGATTGTACTGAATTTGCAAGCGATTGTGAATTAGATAATATTGGAAGTTTAAAGTTCCATTTGGCAATGGGATTTGATGAGGCAAATCGTATTATCTGTTTTAAGAAAAACATCTAAAAGAAAATGCAAATTACAATTTGTAGCACTGTATAATGTGTACTGAATAAACACCGACATGCCGTCGGTGTTTTACCAAAACCCAATAATAATTGTGTTTTAGCTCAAAATCCGGGATTTTGATTCAGTAACATTAAAAAACTGTAATAAAGCTTGATTTTTTCTATGTTTTTAAATTGTTAAGCAGATATTATATAAAAACTTAATAAGAAGAGTAAAATTACTTTACTTTTTGTTTTATAGGAAATTGCTTGCTTAAGCTCGGACATAGAAGGTATGTTTAATAAGGTGCTATCTGCACGAACTGCGTGCGAGGCACTCGCTTTTTTACAATACACATTGACAAATATCTATATGTGTGTTATAAATATATAGACAAATATCTATGTGAGGCGATTTATATGAATATAACAGAGGTAGTATTTATATGCAAGGCATTAGGTGATAATAATCGTTTGCAGATAATCAAAATGTTATCTAATGGAGAAAAATGCGGTTGCAAATTGTTGGAAGCATTTGATATTACACAGCCAACCTTATCCCACCATATGAAGATTCTATGTGAGTGTGGACTTGTCAATGACAGAAAAGAAGGTAAGTGGCATTACTATTCAATAAATAAAACTGTCTGGAAAAATTTAAATGAATACATAGAATTGATTGGGAGTGTGTAATGGCTATGGAAAAAAGAGTGGAAAAAATAATAGAAGCTTGTATGCTGGAAAAGAGTAAGAATCCAATTGAGATTTTTAATAATATTGCTCATAGCGGTTTTGTTCGTATACACGGTCCCGAGCATCATATATTAGACGGAGCGGCTTTGCTGACTGCTTTTTATAACGCAGGTGGTAAGATTAATTTGCAGGAGAGTCTGACAGAAATTACAGAAAGAGGACTTAAGATGCCCGGTGCAACCTGCGGTATGTGGGGTGTTTGCGGTGCGGTAAGCTCAATGGGAGCGGCTCTTTCGATTATAGACGGAACAGGGCCTTTGACTTCTGATGTTTCTTGGGGAAAACATATGGAGTTTACCTCAAAAGCATTATATAGCTTATCACAGACAGGTGGCCCCAGATGTTGTAAAAGAGACGCATACCTAAGTTTTCAAAAAGCCATTGAGCATATAAACGAAAATTACAATGTAAAGTTAGAAAGCTGTAGTATTGAATGTAGTTTTAGTAAAGATAACTTACAGTGTATAAAAACCAAGTGTCCTTTTTATAAAAAGCCAAAGAAAAAGGTAGCATTTATCTGTGTGCATAACTCTTGCCGCAGTCAGATTGCAGAAGCCTTGGCAAAACATCTTGCCGCTGAAGTGTTTGAGTCATATTCAGCAGGTACAGAAACAAAGCCTCAAATCAATCAGGATGCGGTCAGGATTATGAAAGAACTGTATGGAATTGATATGGAACAGACTCAATATTCCAAACTGATTTCGGATATACCGACCCCCGATGTGGCAATTTCAATGGGTTGTAATGTTAGCTGTCCTTTCATTAACAGAGCCTTTGATGATAATTGGGGACTTACAGACCCCACAGGAAAATCCGATGAAAAGTTTAAGGAAATTATTAAAGAAATTGAGCGTAGGGTTTTACAGCTAAAAGAAGAACTGACGCAATAATTATCAGAAAATAAATGTAAAGCAGAATAGGTGAATTAAATATGAATCATACAGAATTATCAAAACAATATTTTTCACAGAAATTTAATTGTGCACAGGCAGTATTTGCGGCTTTCGCTTCTGAGCTTGGCTTAAACGAGGAGCAAGCCTTAAAAATAGGCGGTTGCTTTGGCAGCGGTATGCGTAAGGGCGAAGTGTGCGGTGCTTGTACCGGTGCTTTGATGGCATTAGGCTTAAAATACGGTCAGTCTGAAGTGGAGGACTTAGAAAGCAAAATAAAGACAAACGATGTTGCACAGAAGTTTCTTGATTTGTTCCAGAAAGAAAACGGCTCATATATATGCAAAGAGCTGTTAGGTTGCGATATATCAACTCCACAAGGTGTACAGTATGCACTTGATAATAATTTATTTGTTGAGTTTTGTCCTAAGATGGTTGAGTCAGCTACAATTATTGCTGAAAAATTGCTTAACGATTAAATTTAATTTTAAATATTTATAAAATCTGAAACATAAAGGAGAGATTAAAATGAGCTTAAGATTACGACCTTATAATATAAACGATGCGGATAAAATACTTTCTTGGACCAAAGACGAAAGAGCTTTTTACAAGTGGTCGGCAGGAGTTTTGGGCGAATACCCAATAAGTAAAGAGCAGTTTGGTTTTGTCAATAATCTTATGGCTTTTACAGCTATTGACGATGACGAAGTAGTAGGATTTTTTACAATGAGAAGACCCACACAGAGCTTTGATGAACTTAGATTTGGCTTTGTAATTGTTGACCCCGACAAGCGTGGCAAGGGTTACGGAAAAGGAATGTTGCAGTTAGGTGTAAAATATGCAAAAGAAATCTTCGGTGCTAAAAAGGTTTCGTTAGGTGTTTTTGAAAACAACGAATCTGCCTACTATTGCTACAAAGCAGTAGGATTTAAAGATGTTGTTTTGGACAAAGCCGAAAAATATACCGTGCTTGGAGAAGATTGGCTTTGTTTAGAGCTTGAAATGCAACTTTAAATTACAGATAAAATATCGATAAAGTGGGGTATAAGTGAATATAAAATGGATTTTCTTTGATGTTGGCTCAACGCTTGTTGATGAAACGGAAGCGTATGACCACAGAGTAAGAGATATGATTAAACATACTGATATTACATTTTCTGATTTTGACAACAAAAGAATTGAGCTTGCAAAGCTGGGCTTTGACGGAAATTCAAAAGCAATTGAGTATTTTGGTCTAAAGAAAACACCTTGGCACTCAGAAGATGAAAAGCCCTTTGTTGATGCCTCCAAAACTTTAAAAGCCTTGAAAGAACGAGGTTATAATTTAGGCATAATTGCAAATCAGGTTGAGGGAACAGCACAAAGATTAGAGGCTTGGGGCTTGCTTAAATATTTTGATGTTGTAGCCACATCAGCAGAACTGGGAGTCGCTAAACCCGATAAATTGATTTTTGAAAAAGCATTTGAATTAGCCGATTGCCAACCGTGCAATTCCGTAATGATTGGTGATAGACTTGATAACGATATCGCCCCTGCCAAAGCACTTGGTATGAAAACTGTATGGATTAGAAAAAGCTTGTCAATATATCAGTCGCTTGATTTTGGGAAAAATATCGCTGATTGGATAATTGATAATCTGTCCGATTTAAAAGAAATATTTATGTAATTGAGTTCGATTAAATATAGGTGAATTATGAAAACAATAGATATTTATGGTAAAGGTCATTTTGAAAAATATTCAAAAAGTCGAGAAGCTTGTCGTGGCATTATAATCAAGGACGATAAAATATTGTTGACCTATGAGGTTAATACTGATCAGTGGTTTATTCCGGGTGGTGGATTGGAAAAAGACGAAACTTTGCAAGAATGTATAGTACGAGAGCTTGCCGAAGAAACAGGCTGTATAGTTGAGCCTGATTATAGGTATTTAACAATCAATGAATATTATGGTGATTGGCTTTTTGTTAGCCACTATTTTGTATGCGAATGTGTTGGCGAAACCGAAAGAAATTTAACCGAAACAGAAGTTGAGGTCGGATTAGAGCCAAGATGGATTTGCATAAATGAAGCTATTGATATTTTTTCAAAATATCAAAATTATGAAGACGAAAATCAAATGAAATACGGTGCGTATCTTAGAGAGTATAAAGCACTTATAAATTATATTGATATCTGCTAACAATTTAAAAACACAGAAATAATCAAGCTTTGATGTTGATTCGTCGAGTGGAGATGGTTCTTTGAATCCGAATAGTACATATGAAAATTTGAATTGGATTTTAGTAAGAACAGGTGACGAGCAGTGGAAACATATAGACCACGGATATTAAGCCAAATATATTAATTATTTGTCATTATTATATTGTTATGCTTTTATTGTTGCTTTAATTTAACACGACCCCAAAAAGTTAGGTATTTAGTCTAACTTTTTAGGGTCGTGTTTTTATGGGAAAATTAGATTATGAACATAAGAAAAAGTTATAATGAAATATTAAAAAATAAGAGGATTTTTTATTTTATGTAGTGTCAGAACACTTATTTTTACAGCTTGTCTAAGACAAGACAGGGATGAAAAATGTGAAGTATTTATCTTGTATCACGCTTTTTTGTTAATAGCATTGAAGAAGCTATAAATACTACAGTGTATATAATACCTACAATCACAGCTTTGATAAGTTCGTTGGCAGGTGCATCCATTGTAAGTCCAAAAATAAGACCATCAGGAACATAAGAAGATATAGGTAAGTCGCACTTTAATATGATACCGGCAAATGTTGAGATAACGTTGTAAACAATAACTGTGGCACCTGAGCCGAACATAACACCCACAGCTATAGAAAGTGATTTGCTTTTGGTAAGTGTGCAAAGGAAAAGAATAATTGCATTTACAGAAAGATAAATAAGATATTTTGTGCCAAAAACAGCAAGGAACTGAGACAATCCTTCGTAAGTAATGGCATTGTTAAGGAAAAGAAGACCGGATACTGTGGCACCGACAGTATAAGTAAGAAGAACAAAAAGAGTCATAACAGATAAAGCTATAAACTTAGATACATTCATCATACCCTTATCTTTTACCTGACCTGCAATGTTCTTAATATAGCCGTTTGCTTGTTCTTCGCTAATAAAGATAGATGCAAGTACGGCACTTACCATAAGACTGAGTATAGTAGTTGCTGTAAGGATTATTTCGTAAAAATTAACATTAATTCGCCAATTGATAAAAGGTATCATCATTGCAAGTGTCTCTTGAGTTTCTGCATCGAACTGGGGAGCAAGATTGGATATACCTGCAATAATAGCAATAGTTATAAAAGATATTACAGCTGAAATTATTAATCCTATTTTTACAGATTTTGTTTTGAAAAGACGGTATAGGTCCATTTTTATAAGATTAAGCATTGTTGTTTCCTCCGGTAAGATTAAGATAGTATTCTTCAAGAGTCAGACGATTATAATAAATTTCGTTGACATTAACGCCTGCTGTTACAAGTTGCTTGACGATTTCAGCAGTGCTTGTGTTTAATTTGTGTATTTTGATAATTTCGTTGTTTTCGGTTACAAAATCGGTAATATTCATATCAATTAGAATTTTTGCGGTTTTGTTGATGTCATCGGTTTTTAATATAACAAATTCACCGCATTTTTCATTAAGTTGTTCTGCTGTAAGTTCTTCCAAAAGTTTGCCTTCGTGAATAATGCCGTATGAATCGGCTATTTTTGAAAGCTCGTCAAGGATATGGCTGGAAATAATAATTGTAATACCTTTTTCTTTGCTGAGTTTTGCAAGAATTTCGCGTATTTCAACAATTCCCTGTGGATCAAGTCCGTTGATGGGTTCGTCAAGAATAATAAGCTCAGGGTCACCTGCCAAAGCTAAGGCAATACCAAGTCGTTGACGCATACCTAGAGAAAATTCTTTGGTTTTTTTATTGCCTGTATTTTCAAGTCCTACAAGAGTGAGTAGTTCTTGTATGTATTTTCGATCGTTTTTACCATTTGCAATACACTTGATTTTTAGATTTTCGTATGCACTCATATTAGGGTAAAGTCCCGGTGCTTCAATAAGAGCTCCGATTGATTTTTTTTCAGAACGAAGCTGCACGCCGGTTTTTTCGTTGACAGAGTAAGTTCCTTCGGTAGGATTTGAAAGACCGCTTATCATTCTGAGAATAGTTGTTTTACCTGCACCATTTCTGCCGATAAGTCCATAGATTTCGCCTTTCTTTATGTGGATGTTAATTTTTTCGGCAGCGTAATGCTTGCCATATCTTTTTGTTAAATTGTTTGTTGTTAAAATGTATTTCATTTTTTATCGCCTCCGTGTTATATAGATTACTATATTGCCTATGACAAAATAATGACAAATAAGTATATTAGTAAAATAACTTGAAAAAATTTGTTTTATATGGTATATTAATTGTATATATTGTATATTAAATTTCGGAGGTGCTTATGAAAAAGCATACTGTTGGTAAGATTTTGTTTATGGGTCTTATGGGGTTGCTGCTTATGCTGGTAGTGCTTTTTGTTCTGACAATCTCGGGTGGCGATAATATTGAAGGAGCACAAAGAATGACAAAGCTTGATTTTTCAGGCTATTATAGTAGTGACGGCGGAGAAAAAATACAAATAAACTCAATAAATGATTTTGAGTATAATAAGAATAAAGAGGTTGTTTTTACAGGTAGATTTTCTGAAGATATACCCGACGATAAATTTCTTATTATGCCTGTTTCTAATGCATGGGTAGAGATAGCTGTTGATGGTAAAACAGTGGCCCACAATTATACCGAGCAAGGTAAAATAACAAATACTCCCGGTATATCATATGTATATGTGTTGGGAAGCGAAATTCCTAATGATGCAGAAGTTAAGATAACCTATAATAATCCTTATACTAAGCTTTTTAGTATAAGTCCCATTGTTAAAAGTATAAGTTCAATAGGTTATGGCGAAATGAACGCTCCGTATGTAGAGCTATTGCATGATCATTCTGTTTCTATTGCTATAAGTCTTGCTATCTGTTTTTTAGGTTTGTTTTCTTTTACATTGGCGGGCTTGCTATGGAAAAATATCTTGTTTAGAAATCTTACGCTGGCTTTTTTAGCGTTGGTTGGTGGTATATATGTATTAACAGACAATGTGTGTACATATCTGCCTTTATGGATAGATAACCCCGTTTTGTGTCTGATTATTAATGAATTTACAATGTTCCTTTTGCCGATTGCTACTTTTTTGTATATAAGGCAGTTTTTAGAGGCAAAAAATACAAAAATATATCTTAATATTCTGACGATAGGCTCTTTAATTTTGGGTATGGTTGCATATTTACTGCAAATTTTTGGTATTATGGATATTCTCCTTGGTCAGTATTATCTTATGCTTTTTATTGATTTGGGTATTGTCGGAACGGTTGTGGTACTAATATATGAGACATTCTTTCATAAATCTGAGAGTGTACGCAAACTGTTGATAACATTAATACCGATGATTTGTGCAAGTTTGTTTGATGCACTTAATGCATGGATTGCATTTGCTCCGGGTAAATCTACTATGAGACTCGGTTTGTTGATTTCTATAGCTGCTCAGATTTACTTTCTTATAGTAGAAACCATAAGATACAATAAAGATATTGCCAGATATCAGAAAATGCAACACGAGTTGCTGCAAATGCGTGTGTCTATTATGGTATCTCAGATACAGCCTCATTTCTTATATAATTCTCTTACCTCAATTGCTCAGCTTTGTGAGAAGAATCCCAGCTTGGCTAAAAAAGCTACTATAGAATTTGCAGATTATATGCGTCATAATATGAATTCTTTAAAGGATGAGAAGCCGGTGCCTTTTGAAAGCGAGCTTAACCATCTTAAAACTTATCTTTCTTTGGAAAAAATGCGTTTTGGTGATGAACTTAATATAGTGTACGATATAAAGACAACGAATTTCAAAATTCCGTCTCTTGCATTGCAACCATTGGTAGAAAACGCTGTAAAGCATGGAGTAGGAATGAAAGAGGACGGAGGTACTGTAACTATTGCAACTAATGAAAATGAGAATAACTTTGAAATAATAGTTTCCGATGATGGAGTAGGATTTGATGTTTCGGTTCCTAAAAATGACGGCAGAGCCCATGTTGGAATGGAAAATGTTAAAAATCGCCTAAAAACTATGTGCGATGCAACTATTGAAACAGAAAGTACTATAGGAAAAGGTACTGTTGTAAAAATATTTATACCAAAGGAGGATATAAAATGAGAATATTAGCGGCAGATGACGAGGCTTTGGCTTTGGAGATGCTAACAGATGCTATAAAAGGGGCTGTACCTCAAGGGGAAGTGTTTGAGTTTTCTAAGCCGTCTAAACTTTTGGCATTTGCTCAGGAAAACCCTGCGTGCGATATTGCGTTTCTTGATATTCATATGAGAGGAATGACCGGTGTTGAGTTGGCAAAAAAGCTAAAGGATATTACTCCAAATATTAATATAATTTTTGTTACAGGTTTTGACGAGTACACAGGTGATGCAATGAGGCTTCATGCCAGCGGATACATAATGAAGCCTGTTACAAAAGAAAAAATTGAAAGAGAAATGTCTGATTTAAGACATCCTATTGTCCCTGCAAGCGATGCTTTGCTCAAGGTTCAATGTTTTGGAAATTTCGATGTGTTTACTCCTGATGGCACACCGGTTCATTTTGAACGCAGTCGTTCAAAAGAAGTTTTTGCATATCTTGTGCATAGAAGCGGAAGCTCCTGCACAATTAAAGAAATTGCAGCGGCATTATTTGAGGACGAGCCTTATGACCTGAAACAGCAGGCATATATACAGAAGATTATTTCAGCAATGATGAAGAGCTTGCGTAAATGTAATGCCGAATCAGCAATTTTTAAAAAATATAATAGTATTGCGTTAGATAAATCAAAAGTAGATTGTGATTATTATAGGTTCAAAGAATTGGATTCTGGAGCAGTAAATGCTTATAATAGCGAATATATGGCTCAGTATTATTGGGCTGACTTTATGTTTGATGACTATGATTATGATGACTTTTAATAGTTTAAATTTACTCTATGTTTTCTAAATTTATTGTGTTCAGGAAAAATTTTCTTTTGTGTCTGTTTTTGTCATAGTATTGTCATTATTGGTATGTTAAGATAATGTCAGAAAACAAAACCACAAAGGAGATAAACCTTATGAAAAGCACAAAAACATTACAACTGATTTCATCAACTCTTATTATCTTTAGTATGATGCTCAGCGTTCCTGTACAGGCACTTTCACATACAGTATCCGAAGATACTGTATCCGGAGATACAGTATCCGGCGATTTCAAATATTCTGTAAATGCTGACAATACTATTACTATTAAGGCATATACCGGTAACAGTGCCGAGCTTACTTTGCCTGAAAAAATTGATGGTAAAAAGGTTAGAGAAATTGGTGATAATGCTTTTTACGGAAATATTGGAATTAAAAAAATAGTAATTCCCGAAGGTGTTACGGTTTTAGGCGAGAAGTCTTTTGCCAACTGTACAGAGCTTAAAGAAGTTGTGTTACCTGAAACTGTAAACAAAATAGATAATGCCGCTTTTTTCAGCTGTACAAGACTGTATGAAATTACTTTGCCTGATAATATCGGTTGTATAGGTAATGGTGCTTTTTATTATTGTGAAAGTCTTGAGAATATTGAATTTCCGGAAAACTTAGTGTCAACAGGTGAGTATGTTTTCGGTTATTGTCGAGGTCTTGAAACAGTAACAGTCAATGATAAACTAACAACAATCAGTCCTCAGACTTTTATTGGTTGTAGTGAGCTTAAATCTGTAAAGCTCCACAACAATATTAAAACAATCGGCAGAAAAGCTTTTATGAACTGTATTTCGCTTACTAATATGATTTTACCTGAATCTCTTGATGCAGTATACGATAATGCATTTGACAGCTGTTATAATCTTATTGTCAATAGATTTGATGGTTCATATATTGGAAAATACGCTTTTTCAAGCTGTAAAGTAAAAAGTATTAAGTTTTCGGAAAATCTTTCTTATATTGGATATAGTGCTTTTTTGAATTGTGATATAGATACTATGTTTATCCCTTCTGCTGACTTTGAAATGGCATCCGGTGCTTTAGAACATGCAAGTATTAAAAGATTTACGGTTTCTAAGGACAATGTATATTTTACTGTAAAAGACGATGTTTTATATTCTAAGGATATGACAGTTTTGGTTTCTTATCCTTCTTACAAAGAGGCTGATACATTTATATTACCTGAGAGTGTTAAGACAATTTCAGACTATGCTTTCTCAAGTTGTTGGATGTTAAATAAGATTGTTCTTAATAATAAACTCGAAAAAATTGGTAACTATGCATTCTCTAGTGCTACTGAGGTTAGTTCTTTTGCTATTCCTAAAACAGTAAAAGAAATTGGCAAAGGTGCTTTCTATGATTGTGTATCTTTAAGTACAATAAAGATTCCTAGCGGAATTAAAAAGATTAGCTCAAGCACTTTTGAATCATGTTCTTTACTTAAAAAAGTAGAAATCCCTGATTCAGTAGAAATTATTGAAGACAATGCGTTTAAGAGCTGTACTGATCTTACAAGTTTTGAAATTACAAAAGGAATCCGTAAGGTTACAGCTTTAGCTTTTACAGGTTGTTGCAATCTTAAAACTTTTAAGGTTAGCAGCGAAAATCCTTATTACAGCGTTGATAATAATTGTCTTGTCAGCAAAGACAAGAGCACTATTGTAGCATATCCTAATAATTTGCATCAAACCGAATACAAGGTGTCAGACAGCGTTACAAATATTAACGCATACGCTTTTGTGAATAATGAAGCTCTTAGAGAAATTTATCTTTCTAAAAAGGTTAAATCTGTAGGGGACTACGCATTTGGTTTCTATATGGAGATATTTAATAGAGTGCCTGACAGAATTGATGGTTTTACAGTGTATGTTCCTGACAGATGTGCAGCTTATGATTTTGCAGTGAAATCAGATATTGCCGTGTTTAAGAAAAAGCCTGTTCAGAAACAAACAAATATTAAACTTAAAGCAGGGGAACAGTTTGACTTTTTGATTGATAATGCTTTTGACGAAACAGTTATTTATTCTGTAAGCGATAGAAATATTGCTACAGTAGATAAATACGGTTGTATTATTGCATACAAAAAAGGTAAAACAACAGTAATTGCAACAGTAGGAACAAGAAATTTTGTTTTAAATCTTGAGGTTTATGGTACAAGCACAAATAAACCTAACAACAAATACGGCTATGATTTGTCGGATTACAGAACTTTGACACACGACACTTATGAGCAGTGGGAGAAAGACTATGAGAAATTTAACTCAAATGTAAGTATGATTCCTGCTTCTAATCCTAACATTGTTTGCTATTCCGGTTCTGAGTATATTCCTATTGTAGCTGTTCAAACAGGCAATTTTTCCAGAACAGAAGAAGTTTACGGTGATGATATCGGTCAGTATTATTATATTTCTGATGGTCTTTCTTTAGAGTTAGGAAGACACAAGCTTAATGAAAACCTTGTTCTTTTCAGCGGAACAAATAATGTTTCGTATATTACAGGTACTTCATCTACTCTTAAAGAAATGCAAAATTCTATAGGCAAAACAATAAAAGACAATGCAGTAATTAGTACTTCTGTGGATCATGGTGTTGCCGCTTCATTTGGAACAGGTAGTTACCATACAGTTTTAGAGATTTATGCTCCTGCTAAGTTAACTAACGGTGCTTATATCAAGAGCTTTTCGCAGTATCCTGTTGAGCAAGAGATTCTTCTTAATTACAACCAAAGTTATAAGGTTCTTGATGCAGGTGTTAGAATTAAGAGTGTAACTAATTTTAGCGGTTATACAGAAGAAATAACAGAAAGATTTATTAAGCTTATTGTTGTTGATAATGAAGAAGAACCTGAAATGGAATACAAAAAAGGTGATGTAAATCAGGACGGAAAGATTAACATTAATGATGTAACTCTTATACAGAAGTATATGGCAAATATTGTTGATTTTACTGATAAACAGTATAATCTTGCAGATTTTAACGGCGATTTAGCTGTAACAATTTCAGATGCTACAGCTATACAGAAATGGTTAGCTGAAGTTAAGAGGTAACAAATTATCATATTATTAAATATTGATTTATAAATCAATGTAAGAAAAAAGAATATCAAAGCTTGCTGAAATTGCTCAAAAATTAAGTAAGGAGAAAAATATGTCGGAAGTCTTATTTATTAATGCTTGTGCAAGACCGGAGTCACGAACTTTAGATTTGGCACAACATTTAGTAGGAAAAATTAAAGGTAATCTTCAAAGAGTTGACCTTTATGATATTAATATTTTACCTCTTGATATAAAAGGAATAGAAAAAAGACAAAAAGCGGCAGAAACGGGTGATTTTTCAGATGAAGAATTTAACTTGGCTAAGCAATTTGTAAATGCCGATGTAATTGTAATAGCGGCACCTTATTGGGACCTTATGTTCCCGGCAGTATTGCGTACATATATTGAAGCAATTTGTGTTGCCGGAATTACATTCAGGTATTCTGAAAAAGGTATTCCTGTCGGACTTTGTAAAGCAAAGCAGATTTATTATGTTACTACTGCAGGTGGATTTATTGGTGAAAATAATCTGGGTTTTAATTATGTGAAAATCTTAGCGCAACAACTTTTTGGCATAGATAAGGCTAGATGTATAAGTGCAGAGGGACTTGATATAAATCCTGATATTGTTACAGAGGTGCTTAAAAAAGCAAAAGAGAAAATAGATAATATTTATGAACAATAATAAATTATTGTTTTAGAGTGTAGAAAAACCCGAATTTCGTTTGTGAAATTCGGGTTTTTACATTTGTATTCAGCATACATTTTTAGCGGATGGTATTAATTTTATACAATCGTTTATTTTCTTTAGGTTATTTAAAATATTTAACATTAATAATAGGGGAATTTTTCTCTATACAAGACTGTAGCGCCGTTGATTAAAATACAGAGATATAAAGGTTGTATATGAATAATGTAATAGAGCATTTCTTGTTATATCTGCATATTTGGTTGTTTTTATTATAAAACCTCTTATATTTTTGTTTGTTTGTGATACAATACTTATTAAATATTAGCGAATTTACTAATATTATATTGATACGTTGCGTTATTCTAATATTTATGCTGATTGCTGTGAATTTTTTGTATGTGCAATTTCATTTTACTATCAGTTTTTTCGTTGAGAAATAAGCACAAAGTAATTAAAGCGGTATATGTAATGTAAGAATATAGTATTACAATAAGGTAGATGATTTTGTGACCGACAAAGAATTGACAAAATTTAGTAAGCTTGAACTTCTTGAGCTTCTTTTGGTTGAAAGTCGTGAAAACGAGAGGCTCAGAGCAGAGCTTGAACAGCTAAAGCAGGAAAACACTATAAAAAAGAGTGTACAACAATTGAACGAAACCGTAGAAAATTTAGGTAAAACTTCGGAAAAGTTTGATGATGCTTTAAAGCAGATTTCTTTGATTTTAAATAATCTCAATAATCAAATAAATGAAACTTCTGATGAAGTTATAGCTGAAGATAAATTATAAAATAGTTTTCTTTTGGAAGTTCACAAATATTACAAATTGTTTATAATGAAAATTTTAAAATACCTCTAAAAAATATTTAATATAATTTTAGGAGGAGCTAACTATAAATGCTATTCAAAAAAAAGGTTATTAACTATACGAGTTTCCCAACTTCTGAACAGATAGAAAGAGCAATATATAAAACAAAGTACAGACAAAAATATAAAATGGTTTTAAAAAGTACACTGTCTTCACTTGTTGTTGTGGCGGCAATTGCTGTGCTTATTGCTACTCTTATGCTACCGGTTTTGCAAATTCAGGGAAGCAGTATGGAACCAACACTCAATGACGAAGAAATTGTTGTTCTTTTAAAAACATCAAAGCTGGAAAGAGGGCAGTTGTGTTGCTTTTCTTATCAAAATAAATATCTTATCAAGCGTGTAATCGGCGTACCCGGAGATACTATCAAC
Organism: Ruminococcus sp.; assembly: GCA_036310085.1. Taxonomy (GTDB): domain Bacteria; phylum Bacillota; class Clostridia; order Oscillospirales; family Acutalibacteraceae; genus Ruminococcoides. Next base: position 15,406 of record JAXJSN010000029.1, on the reverse strand, counting down.
ATAAACGAAGAAGGCTATGTATATGTTAATGATGAACTTCTTGATGAGCCGTACATTCTTGACCGTGCATTAGGTGAGTGCGATATAACATTTCCAATGTATGTAACAGAAAACCATTATTTTATTCTTGGTGACCATCGTTCTATATCAATTGACAGCAGAAGTTCTGCGGTTGGACTTGTAGATAGCGAACAGGTCGTAGGTAAAATTTTCTTTAGAATATGGCCTTTAAAAGAATTTGGCGTTGTAGATTATCAGAAAAAACAGGAAGAGTGAATTTAAAACAATGATTATAGAAAGCGAGGGAAAATATGGCAGGAATCAATAAAGAATATCTAAAAGAACATAAAGTGTTTAGAAGACAAAATAAAAATATTATTGTCATATTTCCTTTAATTGCAATTTTAGTTGCGATTATTGTTTTCTGGTGTCTTAAGCTTGTTGGTATCACCGTTACAAATGATGCATTGTGCGAGATTGAAGAGATCAGCACTTGTTATAGTGATGGTGAATTTGTATGTACAAAGCCTGAACATATCCATTCTTCAGAGTGTTTCTCTAAAGATAGTGTTGATACTGAAACATCATATGATTGGAAGAAAACTTTTGATAAAGTAACAATTACCAATGATATTAAACAGAATCTTATTTCTATAGCAGGTACACAGGTAGGGTATACAGAAAGCTTACATAATTATGAATATAATGCACTTGCTGAAAAACACAGCTACACTCGTTACGGAGAGTGGTATGGAAGCTCTTACGGAGAATGGAACACTATGTTTGTTTCATTTTGTTTGAATTATGCTAATATCAATGATTCTGACTCGCTGATAAGTGCCTCTGCAGAAAGTATGAGATGTGCTTGGTCTGAAAAAAATCTTTATTCTTCATACGAGGAGTATAGTGGGGCAAGAGGTGATGTTGTCTTTTTTGATATGGATTCCGACAAAAAGGCTGACCGTACGGGTATAGTTATTTACAAAAGTGAAGGTATTCTCATTGCAATCGAAGGTGATGTTGAGGGGTCTGTAAAAGAAGTAGTTTATAAAAACTATGATAATGTTTTAGGATATGGTAAAACAAGCGGTCTTTACGAGGCAAAGCATATTGTAAATTCATCTGATGAATATTCAGAACAAGCTTCGGTAAAAACTCCTGAACTTTCAGGCAGGCTTAACAAATATATCCCTAATAGTGAAGAACAGCCTGTTATGTTCAAAAAGATGAAAAACACTTCGTTACAAAGTGTATCTGATGATGATCCGCTGATTGTTATGCTTGATGATGACCATGGCATTACTTATACATCACTGCTTGAACAGGAAATTGTTTCTTTTTCTTTAAAAACACTTAATGGTGAAGAACTCACTAATGGTGCAACTATTTATTTAGGCGAAACTTATACGGTTTCTATTGAATTTAGTGAAATCAATACAGGCAGTGAATGGATTCAGTTTAGACATGACAAGGATGGATATCTTACATATCAAATACCGTCAAAAATTAATTGTAAACCGTTTGAGGAATGGCATCCAATTTCTGCAAAAACAGAAAACGGAACAATTGCAGATGTTGGTGAATATTATGTAGAAGAGACAGGTTTGCTTAAAGTTCGCTTTTTTGAAGATAAGGATGGTATAAACTTTGTTGAAAAATATTCTAATGTAGACTTTTCTATTGATTTTAATGCCACAGTTGCTGCATCAGATTGGGGTGACAGAACAGAAATTGAATTTAACGATAAGCTTAAACTTGATCTTATCATTGACGGTAATGCATCAATGGATGTTACAAAAACACATGGCGAATACGATCCAAATGATAATACAGTAGAATATACTATTCAGGTTAAGGCGATTCATGGTCTTGTTAAAAATCTTATTATTGATGACCAGATATGGGAAAATCACTATGCACTCAGAGATACCATTGTGGTAACGGATCTTGAAGGAAATATTCTTGAGCCTCAGCCGATAGTTTCAGATCACCCTTCATATAGTCAGGGAGCAGAAGAAGGTTTTAGATTATCAGGATTTCCGGATTTTTCTGCAGGTGAAGGATTTTTGATTAAATATAAAACACAGATTTATGATCATCTTACTTCCAATGAAGCTGTTGATATGTGGAATGGTATTGATGCATTTGGTAAAAATGCACTCAACGGAGATGTATATAAATGGGCTGATGACTGGCTGAAGGTTGAACCTGAAAAAATGAAAAAAACCGGTAGGCAGTCAGTTGTTACAGATAATAATCGTAATCCCGTTCCTGTTATTGAATGGGAAGTTGAAATAAGAAAAAATAACTACGATTTGGAAGGTACTGTTGTTATAGATACACTTAGCGAAGGACTAAATTACTATAAGGCACAGCCAATTTTAGTTAAACACTATGATAAAGATGGTAACAAGCTTCCTGATACTTATATAAGTTGGGATGATGTTACGATTAATGGTAACTCTATGAGTTTAAACCTTCCTAAGGGATACTCATTTGTTATACAGTATTATACAACCTATAAAGAGCCCGACGAAGGCGAGGTTATAAATTATACCAACAATGCAAAAGTAACTATTAACGGCAGGGAAGAACAGGCAGCAGGTTCAGCAGAAGTTGTAGGTTTTGTTCCTTATGTAACCAAAAGTGCAAGTGGTGATGACGGAGAGTATGTTTACTTTACTATTGAGGCTGATGTTCCGGCAACTATAAAGGATTTAGGAGGTTTTTACCTTACAGACCTTTCAGCAATATGGAGTTATAATGCTGACCCGGGTTATCTGTATATTGAAAATATTCCTGAGGATATGGTTATAACTACAACAACCGAAAGTGGAAAAACTATTACCTTTACACCTTACAAAGAGGGCGGTCCGGTAGAAAATACATATATTTTGGTGGCACCTGCCGCAGGTAATCAGTGGCACAGCTTCAATGTTTATTTCAATACAGCTACTGCTGATACTACTTCTTCAAAATGGATTCTTTCAGAAAAATCTAAGCTCAAAATTACCTATAAAATTCCGTTCGATGCAAAAACCGGTACAGAATGGGAGGGAGAACTGACAGGTAATCTTACTCTTGAAGATGTTCTGCTTCAGGGAAATACAATGTCAAACGAAGTGTATTTTAATTATACTTCGGTAGTTTCAGGTACAGATTCAGTTAATTATGAATATTCTCCAATACTAACAAAAAAATCAAATGTTAATGAGAATGGCATAATAGATTATACTGTTATATTCAACAACACAATCCCTGGTTCAAGTGGTGATAAGGGTTATTTGAATGGTAATATAGACCAGATGTTGTTTAACGATACCTTTGATGATAAGTTAGAGTATGTGCCTAATTCACTTGTTGTAACCGGTTATTCTCCATGGCAGAAGGATTTGTGGCTTTGTAAATATCAGTACACAGGCTTAGTAACAGGAAATACTATCAAAGCTAATGCAGAAAATTTCAGATTGGTTGATTATAACGAGGCGTCCGGTTGGAACACTCTTTCAAACGCATTAACTCTTAGAGATTATTATCGTCAGGTTAATGCAGGTGGTAAGTTTATTTTTACATATAAGCTTAAAGTTAAGGATATATATCTTTACACAACTGATGTTTCAAAGTTTATGCTTGATAACACCGCTGAGGTTACATGGGATAATGATGGTTCATCCGGACCTGTTACAAATACCTCGGAGTTCTATACAGGTTTAATTCATAAACATGTTCACCAAGATGGTGCAAAGCTTGATTTTCAGGTTCATATAAACAGAAAATCTCTTGATATTATTGAGGGTGTTAATGAACTGGTTATACGAGATGTTATGTCGTCTAATCTTTCTGTTTACTGGGAGTCAATTAAACTAAAGTATGAAAAAAGTACTGATGTATGGATTGATTTTGATGCCCCCGAAAGTAAATACTCATATACATTAACCTATGACCAACCTACAAACACAATGACATTTGTGGTGCCTGATAGTCTTCATATAATAATTGATTATACAACTCTTATAACAGAAGATGGAGATGTATCGGTCGCAAATTCTGTTGAGGTTGGAGGTAAGTCTCAGGTTACCGATGTTATTGATGCATCCTTCTTCGTTAAGGAGCATAGTGGTGGTGCATCGGGTTCTAATCATAAAATTACCCTTCTTAAACAAGATGGCTTAACAAATATTCCGTTGCCGGATGCAACATTCTTGCTTTATGGACCTATGGGTGATCCTGCAGCAATACCGCCGTCGGGAGTATCTAAAAATATCGTCGCTGAAGATGGTACAAATCTTAAGTTTATAGGTACATATTCAACTGGTAAGGATGGTACGGCTGTTATAGAAACACAGTATCTTACAGAAGGTGGTCCATACGCTCTTGTAGAGTATGTTGCCCCGCAGGGATATGAATTATTAGAAAAACCGGTATATTTCTATTTTTATACCCAAGATCCTAAGGGCGAAATACAGAGTGTTACTACTCTTATTGCTATTGAAAATTTTTCAGGAGTATTTGTTATGCCTGAAACAGGTGGTAAGGGTATATTTACCACGGCAACAATTGGTTTTGTTCTTGTGGCATTTCCAATTTTTTATAGTTTGATTCGTCGTAAAAAAGAAAGGCGGTTAATTATCTAATCTCCTGAAATAAATAGAAGATTGCGACGAGAAAATATAATTGAAAAAATGAAAGGATGAAAAAATTATGAAAAAAATATTTTCAGTTTTATTGTCAATCGTACTCGTTTTATCAATGAGTACAGTAGCTTTCGCGGAAGGCACAGGTACTATTACAATCACAAATGCAGAAAATAGTGCAGATTACGATATTTACAAGATGCTTGATTTTACTCCATCAAAAACAAATGCAAATAAAGGTGTTTACACAATTGTGGATGGTTGGAAAGATTTCTTCACAACTTCCCCTGCTACAGATTATTTTAATGTTACAACTGTAGACTCTAAGGAAGTAGTTGTGCTTAAAGATGGTGTAGATAAAGTTGACGAAGAGCTTGCAGGAGCAGCTATTGCTTATGCAAAAAATAAAAGTATTGCCGTAACATCTACTGCGAAAGCAAGCAGTGAAACAGTTACTTTTACAGGTCTTGACTTTGGATACTACGCAATCGACTCTTCTCTTGGTATTATTTGTGCTCTCACAAATACAAACTCAACATTAACAGCAACCGAAAAGAACGGAAAGCCTGATATTGATAAGTTCGTTCAGGAAGACAGCAGAGAAACTTCTGCAGAATTAAACTATGGTTGGGGTAAAGTAAACGATGCTGATATCGATCAGAAAGTTAATTTTAAATCAACAATCACTGTTGGTCTTGGTGCAGTAAACTATGAAATGCACGATACAATGGAAGAAGGTCTTACATTTAACAACGATGTTACTGTTAAGCTTGCTGATGGCACAGCAGTTGACGCTAAAAACTATACAGTTGAATTTCCGGCTGTAGATGCTGATGAAGAAAAGCATACATTTGATGTTAAGTTTGACAACGAATTCATTAAAACTCTTGCACAGGGTAGTCAGTTCACAGTTTACTACTCAGCAACCCTTAATGAAAATGCTAATATCGTAGATGATGGTAACGATAACACAGTTTACCTTTCATATGGCGAAAAGAATGAATGGAAAACAACAGAACACAAAACAACAACATACACATGGAAAATAGATGTTTTAAAGTTTACAATGGATGGCGAAAATAAAGTCAACCTTGCAGGTGCTGTTTTCCAGCTTCTTGACAAGGACAACAAAGAAATTAAGTTCTCACAAGTTTTAGGTGCAGCAGTTCCTACATATAAAGTAGATGCTGAGGGTACAATTACAGATATTACAACTGATAGCAATGGTAAGTTTGAATTTGTTGGTCTTGATGAAGGTACATATAAACTTCACGAGGTTTCTGCTCCGGAAGGTTATAATAAGCTTACAACAGATATGGAAGTTGTTATCACAAGCGAATATAAGGAAGCGACTTTAACAGCTACTTATAAAATTAATGGTAAAGCTCCAGCTACAATCGAAGTAGAAAACAAAGCCGGTGGATTATTTCCTGAAACAGGTGGTATGGGTACAACAATTTTCTATACTGTTGGTGCAGTACTTATGATTGCAGCAGTAGGCATTTTTGTTTCAAAGAAAAGAATGGCTACATTTTCATAAGATAATAATAGGGACAAAAATTCTTAAGGACTAAAAGTTTTTAACAAAACATAAGCTTCCACACAAATAGTTTATAATTAAAGTTAAATCCCCTACCGATATAAAGTCGGTAGGGGATAAACCTTAAAATTTTGACCGTTGCTACCGAGTTATCGGTATTGACGCTGAAAATTTTAAAGAGAATAAAAGATGTATTATGGAAGAAAATAACAAGAAAAAAGCAAAAAAGAAAAAAAGCGGTCGTACATCAACAATTATATTGGTAGCTGTATTCTTGCTAGGTTTATGTATTCTGCTTTATCCAACAGTAAGTGATTTTTGGAATGAAAAAAGGCAGTCAAAGGCTATTATGAATTATGACGATTTGATTGTTGAGCTTACTCCCGATGATTTTTCTGAACATTTCAGAAGAGCTGATGAATACAATCGCAAACTAAAACTTATTCCTTTTCCGTTTTTAGGGTATTCAGAGCTTAACGAGGAGTATAAATCTACTCTTGATGTCAATAATGACGGAATGATAGGTTATATTACAATTGAAAAAATAAAAATTCAGTTACCTATTTATCACGGAACAAGTGATAAGGTTCTAAACTCAGCAGTTGGTCATATGGAGGGTTCAAATCTTCCGATAGGCGGAGAAAGTACTCACAGTGTACTTTCAGCTCACAGAGGACTACCTTCTGCTAAATTGTTCACAAATCTTGATGAACTTGAAGTTGGTGATATTTTTACAATAACGATTCTTGACAGAACTTTAACTTATCAGGTTGATCAGGTGCGTATTGTTTTGCCAACTGAAATAAATGATCTTAATGTTGTAAATGGCGAGGATTACTGTACACTTGTAACCTGTAGTCCATATGGAATCAATACTCACCGTATGCTTGTCAGAGGAACTCGAATTGAAAATTTAGAAGAGCCTAAAAAGGTTACTATCGTTACAGAGGCATATCTGATTGACCCACTTATTGTAACACCGGTGGTTGCAATTCCGATATTTAGTGGATTTCTTATTTTTCTTATGATTGAGTCAGCAAAAGAGAAAAAGAAAAACAAATCAAAATTTAACTATGATGATAAGCAATAAAATTTTAATAACAATGAGTTGATTTATTAAATTGAAAAATTATATCAGATTTACTTGGTAGGGTGTAGGGGGCAGAGAAAAGAAATTTTACTAAGCCTGTAAACTTCCGCAAACGCTTCTATAGAATCCTCAAAGCCGCAGGAATAGAAACCAAAGGCTTACACTCACTCCGTCATACCTTTGCAACCAACCTTGTAAACGGCATAAAACAACCTAACGGCACAATAAAATCCCTTACACCAAAACAGGCGGGTGACCTGCTTGGACATAGTACCTCACAGATAACCGAGATGTATTGCGTGAAAAAAGATAACTCAAGGCTTATAGGTATAACAGATAGCTTCGAATTCTGAGCAAAGAAAAACACAGGGCATCGGAAATGATGTCCTGTGTTGGCTTTCAAGTTATATAGATTTGCTTATCTATATGATGAGTCAGTTTTATATCATGACTATCAAAACTACTTAATAATCCAAATCTAGAGCTGTTTTTTACAACTCCCCTTTTTACTCAACACCAAAGGCTTCCAACATATCCATCAATTCTTCATAGTGTTCTGTACAATAGTATTCGGTTTGGCCTGTAAAACTATAATATACATGGATTCCTTCTTTGTTGCATTGTTCACAAGTGTGTTTGCTTTGATTTGAATCCCCGACATCAGCTTCCATATCTCCCATCATATCGATTATTTCTTTATAATGGATGTAACAATATAGTTCTTCTTCGCCAGAAAACGGATTTGTATAACTATATGATGCCGTTTTTTCGCATTCGAGACACTTTTTTGAACTTTCTTTGTAGTTATTCTTTGATGTTGGTGCTGATGTTTCTGGTACAGTGACTGCATATATCTCCTTCATAAGGCAAAAATCTTTGTAATCTTCCAGAATCATCACAAGCGTATCTTTGAGAATTGGTACATTTTCGTTATATATGTTGTCGCCCTCTTCGCTTGTATATGTTCCATCGCCATTAGGGTCAAGGTTTGTGAAAGGAACACAGAGGTCTCTAAAATTTTGAAGATTTGTATGCAGACTGCTCCAATACTCTGCATACTCGTCAGCAGAAATATTTTGAGCCAAAACATCTAAATCTTCATCAAATGAATCAATCGCAGTTATCCAAATCCGTTCAAAGGAGGTGATATCGTCGAGTGTTGTAAATTCTCCGTAACTCATTAGAGCATCAACAAGTGTTTTTTGGGTAGCAACGAAATTATCATAGATATCATCCAAGTACATCTCAGTGATATCAAATAACAATGGTTTAGCGCTTGAGAATTGCGACTCTTCCTTGGCAGTATCATTATTGCTCCCGTTGTGGATAACACCTATGATGCATAAAGCAAGAACAACGGTAACGATAATGCAAATAATCAAAATAGAGATACGGATGGTTTTTGCTGAATCAAAACTCTTAGTTTGAGCTATTGGATAACCACAGTGAATGCACAATTCAGCCTTTTCAGAAACTTCTTTTCCACATTCAGGACACTTGATTAAAGCCATATTGATATCTCCTTGTTATTTTAGTTGAACTGATTTATTACTGCACTAAATTATGTGTATTTAGGTTTTATCCCAAAAATCATCAGTTTTGATAAACTTGGGGTGGAACTTGTCGATGATATTGTTTTCTAATAGAGCTTTATGAATTGTATGGTATGCTTTGCAATCATAATAGTATACAGTCCATTTTGTTGTGCTTTTTATTGAGTTACATATTTTATTTAAATATGGTATATCTACATCGCCTATAGACCAGCCCAATATAATAACCTCATCAACTAAGCTTAGTCGGTTGAAAAAGAATTGGTTTATTCTAATATATTGAGATGTATCTTTGAAAATTGAGGTAAGGTAATCAGCGACCGCACTATGTATACTTGCTTCTCCTTTATATCCTTTATCAAAATATTCATGATAATGCTGTAAATGTTCATCGATATCCTCTTGGTTACAATGTCCCATAAAAGGTGATGTGTCTGAGTTGTGGCCAATAGAACCATGGATATGAAGAACATGGTCTGCTTGATATATGTCTTCAAGTACTCTAGTATAGTTGAAGTTTAAAAAATAATCTTCGTCATTATTTAAAAGTAGATTCTTTCGTGTTTTAACATGCGATAAATCTATACTAGAGATCCATTCTTTCACATAGTTTTGTAGTTTGTTTATGAATCCGAATTGTTGTTTCCAATATGAATTCATTGTATCAATTATACCAATATTTCCAGACTCTAAATCTAAATCTCCGAGGACAGATTCTGAAAAATCTAACATAGCTTGTATATCAGGAAATCCCATAGATTTTTCAAATTCGCTCCATAAAGTATCGTATACCCTGTCATTCCACTTTTTTTGAGCCGTTTCAGTATATCCATATTCTGTACAATCTAAGGGGTGGATGTTATAGAGCTTTTCGAATTCTATAAGGAATTCATAATCTGTTTCTTCAAGAAATGAGCGAAAATTCCAGTAGCTTGTGTTTAGACCGTGTGCTATATCAAACCCATTTCCAATGATGTATAATTTGGCCATAATGTACCCCTTCCAAATTATTTTGCTATAACTAATTGTAACATATATTTTTGTATTATTCAATTAGTATTAACTTCTTTCCTTCCCCTGCTAAACTCCTGCTACAAAAGGATATATAAGCAGTAGGTAGTGCTTATGTTTAAATATATAGGCATATCAACAGACAAAACCGAATAGAAACAATAAAAGCCGTCTTAACGAGAGTTAAAGCGGCTTTTGACATAAAAGAAATAGGACACCACGAAATGTGATGTCCTATACTTTGGCGGGGGCAGAAAGACTCGAACTCTCGGCACGCGGTTTTGGAGACCGCTGCTCTACCAACTGAGCTATACCCCCGAATGTATTAATTTTTAACACAAGTAAGATTTTATCATATAAAGTCGTTATTGTCAATAGTTATAAAGATATATTTTTAAAAAAATATAATATTTTTCTGATTATTCATCTTTACAAATTCACAGAATAGGACTAAACTATAAATATAGTATATTTTATGTAAGGTGATATAAATATGATGTGTGATAATTATTCTATGCTGTGCGATTTTTACGAGCTTACAATGTCTAACGGCTATTGGAAAAATGGTTTTTATAAAAGAAAAGTTTATTTTGATGTGTTTTTTCGTAAGGTTCCTGATAATGGTGGCTTTGCGATTGCCGCCGGTCTTGAACAGGTTATTGATTATATCAAAAATCTTCGTTTTGATGATAGCGATATTGCTTATTTGAAAAGTAAAAATATTTTTGATGAGAAGTTTTTGGATTATCTCAAAAATTTTAAATTCAGCGGTGATATTTATGCTGTGCCGGAAGGTACTCCTGTGTTTCCAAATGAGCCTGTTATGACAGTTAAGGCATCGGCTATTGAGGCTCAGCTTATTGAAACATACTTATTGCTTGCACTTAATCATCAGACTCTTATTGCAACTAAAGCTAACCGAATTGTAAGGGCGGCACAGGGCAGAGCTGTTTTTGAGTTCGGTTCTCGTCGTGCTCAGGGTGCATCAGGTGCGGTTGATGGTGCAAGGGCGGCTTATATTGGCGGTTGCAAGGGTACGGCTTGTACTCTTACTGACAAGTTGTATGGTGTTCCGGCAAGCGGTACAATGGCTCATTCGTGGGTGCAGATGTTTGATAGTGAATACGATGCTTTTAAAACATACTGCGAGCTTTATCCGAATAATCCGACTTTGCTTGTTGATACCTACAATACATTAAAAAGTGGTATTCCAAATGCTATTAAGGTGTTTAAAGAAATTCTGTTGCCGCAGGGCAAAACTGAGTTTTCTATACGACTTGATTCGGGCGATATTTCTTATCTATCAAAAAAAGCAAGAAAAATGCTTGATGAAGCCGGACTTGAAAATTGTAAGATAGTTGCATCAAATTCGCTTGATGAATATCTTATTCGTGACCTTATGATGCAGGGTGCAGAAATTGATGTGTTTGGTGTAGGTGAGCGACTTATTACTTCTTCAAGCTCTCCTGTGCTTGGCGGAGTTTACAAGCTTGTTGCGGTAGAAAACGATGACGGCGAAATTGTTCCAAAAATTAAAGTTAGCGAGAATACCGCCAAAATTACAAATCCGCATTTTAAAAAGGTATACCGCTATTTTGATAACGAAAGTGGCAAGGCAATTGCGGATGAATTATGTGTTTATGATGAAATTATTGACACAAGCAAGCCTCATACTATTTTTGATAGTAATGCAACTTGGAAAACTAAAACCATTACCAACTTTACTGCAAAAGAACTTCTTGTTCCGATTTTTATAAACGGAGAATGTGTATACAATACACCACCGATTGAAGAGGTTGCTCAGTATTGCCGTGAACAAATAGAGTTGTTATGGGACGAAGTTAAGAGATTTGAAAATCCGCATACCTATTATGTAGATTTGTCTAAAAAATTGTATGATATTAAAAATATCTTACTTAGTGTTTATGGTGTTTGATATCATATCGAGTTTATAAAGCAGTGGTTAGCTTTGTGTTTTATTGAGGTTATATAGCTTGACAAAATGTTTGTTGCTTGTTATATTAATCGTGTAACCTTGATATTTATAGGGCTTATATAATTGAGCCCAGGGAATTGTACCCTGGATGCGTTTTATATAGCTCTTAAATATCAGGGTTATATTCTTTGGTATAGTAAATTGCTTGGCTATGCTTTGGTAGGTGCTTGATGTGCATTTATCATTTTTTCAAGCTCTTTGGCGGGGAGAGTTAAAGAAGTGCTTCTCTTTTTTACAAGGCAGATAGCTCGTGGTTCAATTGATTCCGTAATATTTATTTTATATATTCCGTTTGCTTTTGCAGTTTCATCGACAAAGTCCTCAGGAACAAAGCCTATTCCAAGGTTATGCTGAACCAAAGGTAAAATTTGGTCAGCGGTTGCGGCTTCTATATCAGATGAAAGGTTTGCTCCGTGCTTTAAAAATAAATTAAAATAAAATTCAAATGTTGATGTTTTCGGCCCTAATGAAATTATCGGATACTGAGATAATTTTGCCAGCGAAATGCTTTCTTCGCTTTCGGCTAAATCCCTGAATGAACTTCCGCAGATTGCTATTTCCTGAAAATCCTTTATTTTTGTTGATTTAAGGCTTGCGTCAATTTGCATTGGCGTTGTAATAATCGCAAGGTCAATAAGTCCGTTTTTTAGCATTGTTAAGGCTTGTGGAGTTGAAATATTTGATATTTTTATTCGTACACCTGAGTATTTTTGATGGTACTGATTCAAAATCGGCAGTAAAAAGCAACGCAAGGCAATTTCGCTTGCACCGATTGAGATTATTCCGCTTGTCAGGCTCTTTTTTAATGAAATTTCTTGTTCTGCAGCTTGTATATGCTCAAATGCGATTGAAATGTGAGAATAAAGTTTTTCGCCGTCTTCGGTAAGTCGTACACCCTTGTTTGATCGAGTAAAAAGCACACAATCAAGTTCACCTTCAAGTGTTTTTATTGTCCTTGTCAGATTTGGCTGATTAGCTAAAAGTATTTCAGCGGCTCGTGTAAAGCTTCTGTATTTTGCAACATAATAAAATGCACGATAATGCTCATAGCTTATATTCATAATTGGATAACACTCCCATACAATATTGATATATCAAAAATACAGTATATATATTTTACATATAGCGTTAAATGTATTATATTATTAACAGACGATAAAAGTCAAGATAAATCAACTGAAAATTATATGGGAGAGTATTATTATGGATTTTACAATGATTATGGAATTACTTGAGGCTTTAACAATTTTTTGCTTTGGTCTTTCTTGGCCTATTTCAATTCACAAGTCTTTAGTTTCAAAAACAGCAAAGGGTAAAAGTCTTTTCTTTGAAGTGTTTCTGTTATGCGGATATGCATTTGGTATTACAAGAAAGCTTATGCAGCTTTCAACAATGGATAGCTCAGGTTTTCTTTTCTATCTAAGCTTTTTCTTCTATGTTCTTAATTTTATTGAAATTTCAATTGACATTGCTCTTTACTTCCGTAATGTAAAGTACGACAAAGCAAGAATGGTACTGGTAACTGAATAATATAAATATAAAATCCTCTTGTGATTGGTTTTAGAATCATCACAAGAGGATTTTTGTTTTGGTTAGTATTTATTGATTGCAGATCATTATGCACATATTTAATTAGTAACTCCCCCTTGATTTCGTCAAGGGGGAGTTTTTATGGGTAGTTTATTATTGTTACAAGTAATTTAAGAATTATTGTGTTTAAACAAATTGTATTTAAGGTGATTGTTTAGTGGCGGTTAAGCTTATTACTTGCTTTTCGTTTGAATTTTCAATTGTAAAGTTATATTTATCATAAGTAAAATCAAATTTCTTTTTAGGTACAAAGCCTAAAAATTCAATAATCCAGCCGTTGAGGGTAATAGCATCGCTGTCAAACTCAACTCCTAATTCTTTTGCGGCTTTAGTAAGCTCAACATTACAATTAATTTTAAATGTGTTGTCATCACTTTTAATTATTTCGTTGTGTATACTGTCAAATTCACCTACAAGCTCTTCAATAAGGTCATTTACCGAGATAATACCATCTGTACCGCCAAATTCATCAATGATAATAGCAAAATAGTTTTTGTCGGTTTTCATTGTTCGGAATAACTCATTGGCTTTTATATGAGATGATACAAACAACGGCTTATCTGTGGCTTTATCAAAGGCATCTTGTTTGCTGGGATTTGCAAGTCGGAAGAATTTTCGTGTGTCAAGCACTCCGATAACTCGGTCGGCTGTTTCATGGCAAATAGGATAGTAAATATGATTGCTGTTTTTGATTGTTTCTTGCCACTGCTCGATTGACTCTTCTTTCCAAAGAACTATCATTTCTGTACGATGAGTCATAATTTTGTCTATGTAAATATCATCAAACTCAAAAATATTCTGAATGAGATTGTTTTCATCTTCTTTAATTACACCTTTTTCAGTGCCTGCAACTGCCATCATACGAATATCTTCTTCGCTCACTTCGCTGTCCTCTGAGTTTGGGTCAATACCAAATAAACGGAGAACTCCGTTTGTAGATGCAGTAAGAAGCCATACAAGAGGTGAAAAAGCTTTTGAAATAAAGCTTACAATATTTGAAAGTGCCAATGCAAGTGACTCGGACTTTTTCATAGCCACACGCTTGGGCACAAGCTCGCCAAATACAAGAGTAATAAATGAAAGAATAATTGTAATTACAATAACTGCGATAGTGTCGAGTGTAGCCTCGGGAATAGGTGCGCCAAGTGCCATAAGACCCTCGACAAGGACTGCAGAAAAGTTATCTGCGGCAAACGCACTGCCTAAAAATCCTGAAAGGGTAATTGCGACCTGAATTGTAGCAAGAAATCGTGCAGGTTGGCTTGTAAGCTTTTGTAATTTTTCAGCTTTCTTGTTGCCTTCTGAGGCAAGCTTTGAAAGCTTGTTTTCGTTCATAGATAATATTGCAATTTCGGCACAAGCAAAGACCGCATTTAAGGCAATTAGTGCCAGTTGAAGTATAATTTGTCCTATCAATTTTCTGTCTCCTTAAAAATATTTAATGCAAATTAAAAGCTAATGTAAATTAAAAGATTAGCTCATAATTTTTTTTAAAAACAGATAAATCGGATGCAATTTGCAATAAAATTTATAACAACATATTGTTGATTTGACGGTGGTATTATCACTGTCGTCGGTATCCATAATTTGCCTCCAAATAATATTTTAAAGGATATTGTAACAAAATATTTAGTTTTTGTCAAGTACAAGGTTTTATTTAAGAATATTATAAATATATAGAAGATATTATATGAATTTTGTGTGTTGTTTTGCGATTTTGGACAAGAGATAGTATAACGGTGTTGAAAATCTGTATGTCTTTGCTTAAATAACATCTTGGCAATTTCTGTAAATTGAATTTTAATTGCCGTCTATTTAAATATATCAAAAAGAAAAAGGGCTGTCCCGTAGGACAGCCCTAAATAGTAAAAATTATAGATTGATTAGCCTAATTCAGCGAAATACTTAATTGTTCTAACCATCTGGCTTGTGTATGAGTTCTCGTTATCGTACCAAGAAACAACCTGTACCTGGTAAGTATCCTCATCAATC
>JAXJSN010000028.1:0-42712 GCA_036310085.1 Ruminococcus sp. | reverse complement strand
TGCGTGGTGCAAGGATTTTGTCCATAAATGTTCAAAAACCTTGCACTTGAACAAATTAAAAACTGTAATAAAGCTTGATTATTTCTATGTTTTTAATTTGTTCAGCAGATATTATATAATATTGAATTAAAGCTATGGCAAGGAGATACATTATGAAAACTGTAATAATTGGTGGCGTTGCAGGCGGTGCAACAGCTGCAACAAGACTAAGGCGTTTAGACGAAAAAATGGAAATTGTTATTCTGGAACGAGGTGAATTTGTTTCCTTTGCAAACTGTGGTCTTCCTTACTACATCAGTGGAACTATACAAGATAAAGATGAATTGACTTTACAAACACCAGAAAGCTTTAAGGATAGATATAATATAGATGTAAGAGTTTTAAATAATGCTATAAGCATAAATCCTGATGATAAAAATGTTCTCGTAGAAGATCTTCGAACAAACACAAAATATTTATTACCTTATGATAAGCTTATTCTTTCTCCGGGCGCTAAACCTGTAAAGCCTAACATAGAAGGCATTGACAATAGAAATGTATTCACTCTGCGAAATATTCCCGATACAATAGCTATTAAGAATTTTATTAAAGAAAATAAACCGAAGAATGCTGTAATAATAGGTGGCGGATACATTGGTTTAGAAATGATGGAAAATCTTATGTCTATTGGTATTAAAACGAGCGTTGTCGAATTATCCGATCATCTTATTGGCGGTCTTGATTTTGATATGGCAGCAGATGTTCATCGTTATCTTAAACAAAAAGGTGTTAAACTGTATCTAAAAAACGCTGTTCGTGCGATAAATGACAACAAAGCAATACTTAATAATTGTGTTATTAACAGCGACCTTATAATCCTTTCTGTAGGAGTTAAACCTGAAACAGATATTGCCAAAAACTGCGGAATCAAAGTAAATCAACGAGGCAGCATACTTGTAAACAAGAATATGGAAACAAATATACCCGATATTTACGCTGTCGGCGACGCAATTGAGGTTGAAAACTTTATAACTAAAGCTCCGGCTTTTATCCCACTTGCAGGTCCTGCCAATAAACAGGGCAGAATTGTTTCTGATAATATTGCAGGTTTACCATCCATTTACAACGGAACGCAGGGCACATCCATCTTAAAAATCTTTGATATGACTGTTGCAACAACAGGATTAAACGAAACGAGTGCTAAATCCGCAGGGATTAATTACGATAAAACATACATTTATTCTGCATCTCACGCCACTTATTATCCTAACGCAACAAATATGTCTATTAAAGTATTATGGGACAAAAAGACACTTAAAATTATAGGTGCTCAAATTATAGGCTTTGATGGTGTAGACAAGCGTATTGATGTGTTGGCAACAGCTATCCGCTTGGTGCAGTTATCACAGACTTAGCAGAGCTTGAACTAAGTTATGCTCCTCCGTTTGGAAGTGCAAAAGACCCGATAAATATGCTGGGATTTGTAGCAGAAAATATAGTAACAGGAAAAGTTAAACAATTCTTTTGGCACGATGTAGAATCTCTGCCTCGTGACGGTAGTGTAACTCTGTTAGACACAAGAACAACTGCAGAAGTAGCAAACGGAAAGATTCAAGGTTTCAAAAATATCCCTCTTAATTCTCTCAGAAATAAACTTGATGAAATCCCAAAAGATAAACCTGTATATGTTCATTGTCACTCAGGGCTTCGTAGTTACATTGCCTGTCGAATTCTTTCAGGCAACGGTTACGACTGTTATAATCTTGCTGGTGGATGGCGTTTATATGAATCTATAATGAATGAAAAATTATCTGAACTCAAAATAAATTAAAAACACAAAAACAGACAAAAGTAAAAGCCAAGTGATTCTATAACTTCACTTGGCTTTTATATTTATAATTTGTTTAAAAAGTATTTATCCCATACGCCTAAGATATAAACCGCCGTTTTCTTTTAGCCACTTATTACACTTTTTATATTGCGGAAACACTTTTTCTATTTCAGCATAAAACTGTGGTGAATGATTCATATGTTTTCTGTGGCAAAGCTCGTGAACCACAACACTATCAATGATTTCATCCGGCATTTCCATAAGCAGACAGTTAAAATTTAAATTACCTTTGTCAGAGCAACTCCCCCATCGGGTTCGTTGATTACGAATTGTTATGTTACCATAATCAACGCCAATTAAAGGAGCGTAATATTCAACTCGTTTTGGAATAACCATTAAAGCTTTATCTGTAAGTTTTTGTATTTCTTCTGTAGTGTAGGGCTTCAACTCGCTTAAAATCTTATTCTCTTCCACAAGCATTGCTAGATGCTTTTCAATCCAAGACCTCTTTTCATCTAAAAACGCCATAATTTGTGCATCACTCATTTTTAATGGTGCTCGAATAATTAATCCTTCGGGTTTTACTTGAATTGATATTGACTTTCTCTTGCTGCGTATTAGGGTTATATCAATATTTTTCATATCTTCAACCTTTTTTAAATCAGATACTATTTTTATTGAGATACAAATAATATAGAATATTATAATGTAAAAATATCAAATTTTCAATATTCTAAATTATATTTTAGTAAATCAAGTAACAAAATAAGCAATTAAACCAAATTTGTACAGTTACTTTATCAAACATTAATATAGATGCAGAAACTATTATGTAACATAACAATCAATATTGACAAAGTTACACCTAACACATAACCACTCAAAAGGCATACATCCAAGGAAGAAAAATAAATCAAAAATTCATTTAAAAAGTATTATGCACGTTATAGATAGGTCAGAATATATGATTATTTACTTCACAAGAGCTACAGAAGAAGCTCTTCAGGGATGGTATAAATAGAAGTAAAAAAGTTCCGTACAACTACTTGAGAGGTAAGGTTTAAGGGATAAAAAGTACCTTTATCAGTGTACAGCAATAGATGAGTGCACTCGAATGAAATTCGTTTATGAATTTGAATAACACACCCGAAAATTTGATAAAATTTCTTACAATGATGATAAAAGCATTCCTTTTAAAATCAAAACAAAACAAACAGATAATGGAACAAAATTCAACTATAAATTTATTTACTATGAAAAAATATGCCCTTTTGATAAAACACTTATGATGAATGAAATAAAACACAAACTAATTCTACCCAGAACATCTTGACAGAACAGTAAGGCGGAGAGAAGGCATAAAAAAGACCGAAGATATTTCTATGATTTGGAAATATTCAGAAGCGTTGATGATTAAACGAAAAATTGGCAGAATACCTTATTTGGAGTAACAATAAAATAATGCGAAGAAGGTGAAGAAAAAGCTCTACTTAATCATCTAAGAGACGCTGTCAGCATGATCTATGATTTCTGACTTTATTTTTTCACAAAATTATGTCAAATCTATTCACAATACAGAATTTATGTGTATTATTGAAGAATATTAATTGATTTTTTTTTAAAATATGATATAATAATATAATAATATGCTAAAATATTATAAATAGCATTTAATTATTTTATAAAGTCATTAATAAGGAGCTTAAAATGTTAGTTGGATACACAGGATTCGTTGGAAGCAATCTACGCTTGTCACATGAGTTTAATTATTTAATAAACAGCAAAAACATTGAAAGTGCATATGGAGTTAATCCTGATAGACTTATTTATTCGGGTGTACCCGCTGAAATGTTTATTGCAAATAAATATCCTGAGCAAGATGCCGAAATTATTGAAAATGCAAAAAATAATATTAAACAAATCAATCCTAAAACTGTAGTTTTAATTTCTACTGTAGCGGTTTACGATACCACCAATGGTGTTAATGAGGATTATGAGCCCGATACAGAAAAGCTTACTCCATATGGCAAAAATCGACTCGAACTTGAAAAGTGGGTTGAGGACAATTATGAAAATCATCTTATTGTCAGACTTCCTGCGATTTTTGGCGAAAATTTAAAAAAGAACTTTATTTGCGACTATATTAATTTTATCCCACCTATGCTTAATGAAGAAAAATATTCTGATTTTTCTTCAAGAGATGAGCTAATTAAAAAACACTATATAAGCTTAAATAACGGCTTTTATAAATGTAATGCTACTGATACTGCTACTAAAAAAGCATTAAAAGAAAGCTTTAAAAACATTGGTTTTTCAGCTCTTAATTTTACAGATTCAAGATCAGTTTATCAATTTTTCAATCTTAAAAATTTATATTTTATGATTGAAGATTGTCTTGATAAAGGAATAAAAAAAATCAACCTCGTCACTCCTCCTGTCAGCATTTCCGAGTTATACAATGAGTTGTCAGGACAAGCATTTGAAAACTTACTTAATAAAGAGCCGTTTAATTATGACTTAAAAACTAAACATTTTGATAGCGGCTATATTATGAGCAAAAACCAAGAGCTTGCTGAAATTAAGGATTTTGTAGACTCCAAAACAATTTGAAATTGATTAAACAATATTGAAAGGTGTATTTATTATGAAGCTTTCAATTTCTAATATCGCATGGGATATAAAAGATAATGAAAAGGTGTATTCTTACCTTAATCAAAAGAAATTTTCAGGTCTTGAGATTGCACCAACAAAACTCTTCCCTGAATCCCCTTACTTACACAAAGTAGAAGCGGCAGAATACTTTTCACAGTTAAAACGAAATTATGGTCTTGAAGTAAGTTCTATGCAGTCTATCTGGTACGGAAAAAATGGTAATATTTTTAGTTCTGAGAAAGAAAAAAAAGATTTGCAAGACTATTCATTTAAAGCTATTGATTTTGCTGCCGCAATAGGTTGCGGTAATCTTGTTTTTGGCAATCCAAAAGCGAGAAATAAGGGCGAAAATCATTCCGATAATTTAGTTTATGATTTTTTTAATAAAATAGCTGATTATGCACATAAAAACGGTACTTGTGTTTCTTTAGAACCAAACCCTGTTATTTACGGTACGAACTTTATAAATAATACAAATCAGGCTTTTAAGTTTTGTAACGAGCTTAATAACCCTAATCTTAAGGTCAATGTCGATTTTGGAACAATAATTTATAATGACGAACCTTTTGATTGGATTCAAAAGAATATTGATAAAGTAAATCATATTCATATATCTGAGCCATACCTAAAAAAAATAGAGAAGCGTGATTTACATAAAAAATTAATAAATCTTAATTTTGACAAATATATTTCAATTGAAATGGGCCTTCAAAACAACTTAAATGATGTTTTTGAGGTTATTGATTACATAGCTGAGGTTTTAGGATAATGATAACAGGAATACCAAAATACACAATTAAAGAATTTTCAGAAAAAAACAGCGATTACTGTATACTTATCCCTATAATTAATGAAAAAGGGAAAATCGAAAAAGAGCTTGAAAGAGCTTTAAATGCAAAAGTTAATCAAATTGCCGATATCATAATTTGCGACGGTGGCTCTTCTGATGGATGTACAGAAGAAACTGCACTAAAAAAATACAAGGTCAATACTCTTCTTGTAAAAACCGATAAAGGCAAACAGGGTGCTCAATTACGAATGGGTTTTGATTGGGCATTAAACAGAGGATACAAGGGCTTTATAACGATTGACGGAAATAATAAGGATAGTATTGAAGATGCTAAAAGTTTTATTGCAAAGCTTGAGCAAGGTTATGATTTTATACAGGGTTCCAGATTTATTAAAGGAGGAAAAGCAATTAATACCCCTTTATTCAGATTATTTTCCGTAAGATTGCTTCACGCCCCTGTAATCAGCCTAACTGCTCGTCATTGGTATACTGATACAACTAACGCATACAGAGCATACTCAAAAAAATATATTACAGACACAAGAGTTAATATTTTCAGAGATATTTTCAGCGGATACGAGCTTCTTGCTTATTTGTCTGTGCGAGCTGATCAGCTCAAAATGAAAACTTGCGAAATCCCTGTTACAAGAGAATACCCCGAAAACGAAGAAACACCTACAAAAATCAAGGGATTTAAGGGGAATTTTAACCTATTTAAAATACTTATTCTTAATTTCTTTGGAAAATATAAGCCTAAAGAGGGATGATAAATGTATAACTATGATAAAATAATAATAGGAGCAGGTTTATATGGCTTATATTCAGCGTTGTTTTGTGCCAAAAACAAAGAAAAAGTAATTGTACTTGAAACTGACAACGCACCGTTTAAGCGAGCTACCTATATAAATCAAGCAAGAGTGCATATGGGATATCATTACCCTCGCTCCATTTCAACTGCATTAAAATCAAGAAAATATTTCGACCGTTTTTTAGAGGATTACGGTTTTTGTGTATTGACAGAATTTGACCAGATTTATGCTACAAGTACAAACTACAGTTGGACAAACGCAGCTCAATTTAAAAAGTTCTGTAAAGACGCTAATATAAGATGCGATGAATTAATAACCTCTAACTATTTTAAAAATGAAATGTGTGATGGTGCATTTTTAACAACAGAATATACTTATGATGCATTTATTTTAAGGGATTATTTTCTTAATGAGCTTGCAAAACATCCTAATGTCGAGATTGTATATAATGCAAGAATTACTTCTATTGTTCCCAATGGAAGAGTTTATGAGCTTTCGTATAACTCAAATAAAATAGCCGCTCCATTTATTCTTAACGCAACATACAGCGGTGTGAACCAGATTCAAAAATTAGCTGGATTTGAACCGTTTAAAATAAAATACGAGTTGTGCGAAATCATTCTCTGTAATGTATCAGATAATTTTAAGAAAATCGGCTTTACTGTTATGGACGGTCCGTTCTTTTCTATTATGCCTTTTGGTAAAACAGGCTACCACTCCCTAACTTCAGTTACATTTACTCCACATATGACTAGCTATGATGATGTACCTACTTTTGAGTGCCAAAATTTATCAAATGGTTTCTGTTCAACTACAAGATTAGGAAATTGTAACGATTGTCTCGCTAAACCTAAAAGTGCATGGCCATATATGTCAAAGCTTGCAAAAAAATATTTAAATGAAGAGTTTGGATTTGAGTATGCAAAATCATTATTTTCAATGAAGCCGATTTTAAAAGCTTCTGAAATTGATGACTCAAGACCAACCGTAATAAGAGTTTTTTCTGATCATCCAACATTTGTAAGTGTATTATCAGGAAAAATTAATACTGTTTATGATTTGGATGAGGTATTAACAAATGATTAAGAATAAAGAAGAAAATTTTATTTCAGCTATTGTATATTTACATAATGATGAAAGCTTTGTTGAACATTTTATAAAAAAAATTTCAAATATTTTACATACCAACTTTTTAAGCTATGAGTTAATTTGTGTTGATGACGGTTCAACCGACCGTACTGTTCAAAAAATTAGAAAATGTGCAGAAAATATCCAAAGCTGTCCTATTTCTATTATTAAACTTAATAACTTTCAGGGCTATGAAGCCGCTATGAATGCCGGTGTTGATATGGCAATTGGAGATTATGTTATTGAGTTTGATTCGACAATTGTTGATTATGATGTGTCACTGATTATGGATGCTTACAAAAAAACTGCCGAAGGATATGACATTGTATCAGTCACAAACAGCCTTTATAAGGTTAGCACATCACAACTATTCTACAAGCTGCTTAATTCTAATGCGAAATTGCAATACAATGTTAAGTCAGAAAGTTTTCGTATTGTTTCAAGAAGAGCTATTAACAAAGTATACTCAATGGGAAAATCCATTAAATACAGAAAAGCCTTTTATGCAAACTGCGGCTTAAAATCAGCTAACATTCCGTATAACGGAAAAAAAGATCTATTAAATTTTAAACCTACAAACAATGACTATCGCTTAGAAACAGCAACTACATCACTTATTCTTTTTACAAATATTGCCTACAAAGTGTCTTTAGGCATTAGCTTGTTTATGATGCTTGCGACAATATTTATGGCTTGCTATTCTGTTTTTACATTTGTCACTCAAAACGCTATTGAAGGTTTTACCACAACTATGCTTGTTATGACAGGTTCATTTTTTGCTGTATTTTTGTTGTTTGCAATTATAATTAAGTATCTGTCTGTAATTGTCAATATGCTGTTTAATGAGCAAGCTTACAGAATAGAATCTATAGAAAAGATTTCTAAGTAAATAAGGTGTGTATATGTTTAAATCATTAAAGGATAACGGCAAGGGGATACTGCTGATGCTTGTATCATCCTTATGTGTATGTACAGGACAACTTTTTTGGAAACTCTCTGCCGAAAATATAATTTTTCTTTTTGTCGGCTTTATTCTGTACGGAATAGGTGCACTTGTAATGCTTATGGCTTATAAGTTTGGCAGTCTTTCTGTTTTGCAGCCTATGCTTAGCTTAAATTATGTTTTTACAGTAATATTAGCAAGTGTTGTGCTTCACGAAGAAATTACCACTACAACCTTAATTGGTATGATAATTGTATTTATTGGTACAATTCTGATTGGCGGTGGCGACAATTAAAGTATTGTTATTTATATTACTTATCGTTATGACTCTTTTAGGCTCTGTTGCTGCTTTTTTCTTAAAAAAAGCTTCAAACTTTAAAGGTATCGCAGAGTTAATAAAAAATCATAATTTTTATATCGGTGCAGGATTGTATCTAATTTCTGCATTGATTAACATTTATTTGCTAAGACATATGAACTATTCGGTAGTTTTGCCTCTTACCTCTATTACTTATGTATGGACAATGATTATTTCTTATATATACCTTAAAGAAAAAGTAGGAATAAAAAAGCTTGTAGGCGTTTCACTTATTGTCTTAGGCTGCATTTTTATCGCTATATAGATGGTGGTTAACTATGAACAAAATAATAACTCTAATTAAAGAAAAGTCCGAAGTTATAGTGCTTTCTTTATTAGCACTGTTCAGAATGATCTATTTTAATATTTTGGATATCAATTATACGGTAGATTCTTATGAATATATTTCAAGAGATGGCTTTGCATGGCTAAGTGGAGTTCCCGACAGATATCGACTGCCGGTTTACCCGATGCTTATAGATATTTTAAAATCTGCGTTTGGCGATGCTTATGCATATATGCTTTGCTTGTTACAATTAATTATTTCGATATGTAGCATAGTTGTTTTTTACTTAATGTTAAAAAAGCTTATAAACAACAAAAATCTATGTATGATTTTTACTGCATTTTATGCAACCTTTAACGCATTAACTGGTTGGGATAAAACATTGCTCACAGAATCTCTCTCACTTTCTTTAACTGTATTTCTTCTTTTTGCTATTATTTCTTATATCAAAAGCAATAAGTACAGATATATTATTGAGGCATCAGTTATAATAATTATAGGTAGTCTTTTACGAGCAATATTTGCTATTTATGGCGGTTTGTTCTTTGCATTCCTCATTATCTACACTATCTTCCCCGGAAAGTTTAGCTCAACTTTAGACAAAAAACTTCAAAGAGTTAAAATTTTAAAAGGGTCCTTAATAGCCTTACTTCCAATTGTACTAATCTTGGGATATTCATATTTGTTTTACAATCAATACGGTGGTTTTACAATGAGCGATTCAGGTTTAGGACAACAGTTATCAATTGTTTTAAACGACGAATATTATACAAGTTCTGATGATGAGGAGCTTGTTAATGTAGCAAGTGATATTTTAAACACTAAATCCGAAAGTCTAATAAACAGAGAGCTTTATGCTTTATGTGATGATAAAGTTAGCAATAATAAAGATTCAAGTGAATTATTCGAAGAATTAAAGCAAAAATATTTAGAAGTCAATCCGGATATTATGCTTGACCCAAAATACGAAAGTTTTCTAGAAGAAGAATTAGATGTATTATTTGATAAACACTACGATTGCGAAAAGTTCGAGCCTTTTTTCCTTGCGAGACAGTACATAATGAGTAATTATGATAGAAATAGAATAGTAGATTTTGTTAATGAATCAAAAATTAAAAATATAAAACCCTATATATTTAATTTGATTTCAAATACATTTGAAAATTATTCAAGTTACACCTTACCTATGGAAGGCTTTAAATATACTACTGCCAATAAATTAATAAAATTTTCTATATTTACAATTAATCTTTCTGTTTTACAAACAATTTTTATTGCTTTAATCGAATTTGCAGTATTTTTCTGGTTACTTATAAAAAAGAAAAGAACTGATTGGATAAGACTTGGATTAGCCGTGTTCATTATCGCAGGAATAATCTTATCCCTTATCGGAACAAATGCCGAATACGCAAGAACAGCTATTACTTCTTTACCATTTATCTTTGTATCTCTTTCTCTTTTGTGCAATAATTTGATTAACAAAATAAAACAAAGTAAGTAACAGGATTTTACAAACAAAAACTTAACTATAGCAAAATCAAAAAACCGAGGTTCACTTTGATGTGAATCTCGGTTTTTTTGATAAGACAATTAACGCTAAATAATGAAAAACAACCTATATTTTTACAAAAGCGAAATTTGCTCTGAGCGGTAATAACCATGTTCAATAGTTTCATTGCCCTCGTGAGTTAAGCGTTCCTTATTAGACATAGCTATTTTTTTAACTATCGCTTTAATGTTAATATCAAAACAATTAACTACATCTGTTTTATTTATGTCAGAAAGGCAAATCATCTGAACTCTAAAATGTTTTGCAATAGCAAACATCGGAGTAAGAATATGTTTTGAAGATGTCGCACCAAATGGGTTATCCAAAATTAACACACTTCGTAAATCTTTGTCACGAATATCACCAAAATCACCTCGTGTATAATTCATAAGCGACAGAATAACAGCAAAATATACCACAAATTTTTCCGCACCGGAATTATTAACCTGAGTTTGTTCCCATGTTCTATATCCTGCATTTTGAGGATTTTGGTCAATTTTATACGCATCAACTCGTATACATTCTCTTCCTATGTATTTACGAAGTAAATTTCTGCTACTGATAATCTTATCAGCAATCTTTTTGTTATCTACATCAGTAAAAGAATCATCTGCAAGCCTTGCCACCAATTCTTTAGTACCTTTATCAATCTCATTAGTGATTGATGCAGTTGCAACAATCGGATCAACCTGTGCTGGTATATCAAAACGAATCATCTGCTTTTTATCCTTACCTTCATATACTGTTACACGAGAGCTGGATGCCATTTGCAACAATCCTTCATATATGCGTTCTCCCTGCAATGTGCATTGACGAACCAAGTCATTATGATTGCTTTCAAATTCCTTTAAATCTGTTATTATTTGTGCAACGATTTTTTGCGAATTTTTAATTGCGGCTTCAATATGTTTAGTAAGAGTAAAGTAACGGTCACCTCGTTTATCATTTGAAATTAAATTTATCATCCCCTCAATACCCTTGTAAACTCCACAAGTTGTAGCAGAAAATTGTTCTTTCATTTCTTGCAAATCATTCTTCACTTGTCTATAAAGCTCATTAAATTGTTGCATTGCCTTTTTATAATCTTCAACTAAACCCTCATACTGTATTTTTTCAGATTCTTCAAGTTTTACCATAGGTACAGTTTTAGGACAAGTAAGATGATTAATACGATCATTCAAACGCCCCATTATAGTATTTATAGTGTTTTCTTTTTTAAGAGACTCATCCTTAATCTTACATATGTTCCTTATCTCCGCACGCAATGCATTAATACGCAGATCGAAATTTGTTCCTACTTCGGCTCTTTCAAGAGAGTCACCATATTCTGCAAGAATATTTTTTGCAGATTCTAGTCTTTCCCTTACCCTACCTATCTTTTCTGTATAGTAGAAAAATTCGTTATCAACCTTTTCAATGTCAACTGATAATTGTTTTATGGACAAATTTACATCATCAAGTTGTTTAGATGAATAAATTACTTCTTTATACTCATCTAAATCAAGATTTCGACGATTGAGCTCATTTTGGATAAATTCTATTTGCCTATTATAACTCTCTCGTTGTTGCTTTAAACCCAATAATTCTTGATTAATTGCATTTTGTCGAAATTTATAACTATCAAAAAGTTCTCTCCAATGCCCTGTAATTATTTCAGCCTTAGAACAATCGCCAATTTCATTCTTTACTTTGGTTAACTCATTGATTTCATTTTCAATATTAGTTAATTTGATATTTAAAGTATCAATATCGAGACTTAAAGATTCAATCTGTGTTTTAAGTAACGACATTTTCCGCAAAGTAACATCACGATTACTTTTAGCTTCAATTAAAAGCTGAGCATATCTGTTTTCATCTTCAATTCTTACTTCTACCTTATCAATTCCATTTAATACAAATTGAGTTTGGTATATAGATTCGTCAAGCTCTTTAATTTGGTTGATAAGGGTAATCTTCTTATCTTTAAGCTTTGCACTAAGTTCATTAAGAGTTAATTCTTCATCATCAAGAGCCTTAATATCATCCTCAAATCTGCTGACAGTTTCTTTTTGTTGCCCCTCCCAATATTCGGTATAATCAAAGGTTTTGGCAATATCTATATATCCTCTAAGCTTTTCTTGGCCCTCTATAAGAAGTTTCTGCTGATTTAACAAATTATTATGTATATTCTTTAAATTATCAATATACATAGTTTTATCAGTAAAATATTCTTCTGAATAGAAAGCGATAGCACCATCAAATTTGCGAGCGTTTTTCAATATTTGAGCCATCTGTTCATAAGTAAATAACGGAATCATAGCCGGCAACCACTTTTCTCTGCCGTATAAAAAGAATCGTTTCTTTTCATCCTGATCCATTAAAACGCCATACGCAGTTGCAGGGTAGTTTTTAAGAATTTCCAAACATTCATCACTTGTTAGTTTACCTTCTTCAATCTGCTCTGTCAGATATTTCTCACAAGTTGAATATCTGACACCAGTAGAATTAAGATAATCAATAACTAAGGCAGGAACATGCAAATATCCTTTATTTGCAGCATTGATTTCTTCTTGGGAAATTGAAATTTTACGAATAATCTCAGCTGATTTTGCAGTATTTTCTCTCTGCTTAGAGTTAAGAAAACTAATTATATTATCAGAAAATCGCATAGAAAAATCAAGGTTATATTCATTGCAGATATTCTTTATTTTTTCTTCTTTAACATAATATTCTGCCAATTTATCTTTAATAATATTTTTCTGACTCTCAAAATCTTTACGTTTAAACTCTAAATCCGCCTTTTGTTGAGGAATAGCTGATAACTCATCCTCAATTTTAGCTTGCTCTGCGATAAATTCAGTTTTATTGTCATTAAGCTTGCTTAATTGAGTTTCTTTATTCTTTCTAAACTCTTTAAGCTCCCCTACTTCGTAAGCTCCATCAAGTCTTCTAAAAATCTCAATACCTAATTGCGATAATTCATTTTCAGTTTCATTTTTGATAGTACGCAAAGTCGCTTCTGTTCTAATATATTCGGTTTCAGCTTCTTTGCTATTGTTCTCAGCTTGTTTATATTCTTGTTCTGATTCTTGCTTTTCGTTTAACAAATTTGACAATTCAGATTTAAGGCTTTTTGCTTGAAGCTCAAATTTTTCTAAAAATTCGCAAACCTGAGTAAATACCGAATACTTTAAACTTGCCAGTTCATCGGCATTATCTGCTCCTGATTCTCTCATATTTATTTCAGCCTGAATACTTTTAATTACTCCCTGAATTTTTAATAAATTCTTATAGTAATCCGCCGATTCCAAAACGGCTTTTGAGTACTTGGCTGATTTTAACTTCTCTATAAGTCGTTTTTTTCTTTCTTCTGTTGCTAAATAATTATTATTGACCTCTTCAAATTCATCTTTTGCATAATAATACTCTGCAGAAACTTTTTCATGCTCAATCCTCTTAATCTGCGCATCAAGATTTTCTATATCAGCATTGTATTTTTTTTGAGAAGTGTTACACTCAATCAGCTTAATATTCAAAGCATTTTGTAAACCAAAAAGCTTACCAATACTGTTCTCCAACGAATCATTTGCATTATTTAATGCCTCAGCTTTTGGCAGAAGCATCGAAAGCTTTTGTTCAAACAATTCATATATTTCTTTATTTTCAATCTCAGTTTGCTTTGACACATATTCTTTTGCGTATGAAAGCAACATTGTAGACAAAGAGCTATCTTCCTTTGTTCTCGCTTGATTAAGTTTCCCTTCGATTGTTGGAATTAAAAGCTTGTCAATTAAATTATCAGAAGATTTAAAGTTGCCAAAATATTTACTTAATCCTCCTTCTTCAGAATTCAATTTTTCCATCATTTTCCACTCGTCATAGCTAAGTCCGTATTCATCAAGCTTTTTTTGCCATTTAGCTTTATCATCAGAAACATAATAGTTTAAAATGCCATTACTTTTTCTCGCAAGAGTTCTCACTATATCAAAATCTGCCGCTATAAATTTACCATTTTCTTTTTTTGAAAGGGGTAAATTTATAATATCATACTGAGTATTGTAAGCAACATAATTTGAATAAAATGTATAATATTTAACTGACATTCCTCTAATAAAATCATCTTCACCCACCAAAGACTCACCGGCAGACATAGCAATACCTGTTAAAAGTTTTTCCCTACTATTATCCTTTAACCACTCAAGTAGGACAAAGCAATGGTCGCCCGATTTATTAAAAAAGCTTTCTATCCGTCTACCTGCAACTTTCGCTTTTGGTACAATTGGTTGAAGCATAAGCTGTACAAGCACCGATTTACCGCCACCATTTGCAAGATTAATAAGTACATTTAAAGCAACATCTTGTTCTTTGCTTGAAAAATCATAAAGTTCATCGGCAATCAAACGATTTCCGTCGTTATAATTAAAATTAACTATCCTTACCTTGCTTATCTGAGGCACCTTTTTCTCCCTCCTTAATCCAGTTTTGAATTTCCGCAATTCTATCTTTTCTTAAGAAATATGGCATTAAATCTTTTAGTTTGCGTGTTGGGCGGATTACATCGTCATCAACTAAATCAAACAACTCATCAACTCTATATTTATGTAATATTTTATTTACAATACCATACTTTGTATCAGATTTTTGAGATGTTACATCTCCATCTAATTTACTTAACCACACTGTTGCTAATTGTATAAAATTTTCACTGTAATCGTTTTCTTTGCTATCGCCCTCAAATCCTGATTTTTCTACAATCTTGCAATGTTCAGTAAATTTTGCAATAAAATCTTCTTTAGAAATAAAATTTCTGCAAAGAGGATCACTACCTTCACCACTAAAAAAAGTATAAATCAAATAAATTGAGAGATAATTCATCAAATACAAATCTCGTATTCTTATTGTGTTTTCAGCTTTTATGTCACGACGATAATCAACATTATTTTTTAAAAACAAGTCATTATCCTGAGTCGGAATCATATAAAAACGATCACCCGCACGAAAAAAATCAAGCCCTAAAACAACCTTAAAATCTTCCAATTCTTCCTGTACCTCAACATCATCAATATACAACCATACAGCTTTATCCTCCTGACGGTCAATCCAGCCCTTTTTCATCAGAGCGTGAAATAGTTCTAAAGTATTGCGATTCATTGTATCACCTCCACCCCAAAATCCGTCATATCAATTTTATATTCCATATCATCATATCGTACACTAAAGCTAAAAATTGAACCTAAATCAGTAAATTTAATTTTTTTCATTTCAAGATATTCTTTAGGTATTTCTTCAAGACACCAGCTTAGTTCAAATTCGCCATTTGGAATTATTGTATACTTTTCACTATTATTCCAATCTACCATATCAAGTTCCTGCAAAGCAAACAACGAAAGCAAAACATTCGGCAATGCTTTATCTATGCTAAATTCCTTAAGCTCTGACAGACATAATGAATCAATAAAATCACTTATTTTAAAGCAATTTTTATCAACCATAAATCTAAATAAAGAAAAACATATACTTGTAAATCTTTTATTACGACTTTCTATTTCCTTTTCTGTATTAGTATCTTCCTCCGTTATATCTAATCCCTCTGTTATTACATCGGTATTGATTTTACTTTGCGGAACATAAAAATTTTCAAGGCTGAATTTTTTGTCAAATTCTGGTTTTGTAAGCATAAAAAGAAGAATTTTTGCAGCATCCCCAAGTGGTTCTCCCAATGTTCTAAGTGGAATCATAATATCTTTTTCAAAATTTAATCTTTCAAAACGATTTATTACAAAGTTATCCATTAACAATGTATGATAGGAATCTTTAAGTGAAGTTTTTTTATTTGACAATATTCGTTGTTCTTCAATAGTAAGAGAAATATTATCAATAATTTCTTTTAAAGCAACTCTGTGTCGTCTCGTTTCTTCACTTGCAATACCACTATACAGTGCTTTTCCAATTTTTTTAGCACTTTCCTTTGCTGCTGTTTGAATTTCTCTAAGCTCTTTAGATTCATCATCCAACAATTCACGAATACGACTAATTATAGTATCATACTCATCAACAGTAATCCTTGAAATATTTTCTCTGCAACGAAGCAAAAAATCATCCATACTGATTTTCATATTTCGAATTCGACTTACAAGTTCTCTGCTTGCATCAAGTGCTTCATCATAATTTTCACGCCTGATATATTCTTTCATTTTGAAACGAGTTACGGAATAATCGAGCTCTGATTCAATTTCTTTGGAACGAAAAAGAAAATCAAAAGCATCATCAGTAAGGTAATAACCGCCTTTTTCTTCATTAATTAAGCGAATTGACATAGGTTGAAAACTTTCAGTTGTGGTATAAAAGGTTAAAAATTCATTCATAACACCACCATTTTGCAAAACTTCAACTATTATGTATCGAGAAAGGACCTTGGCATCAATATTATATTCCAAAGGTAAAACAGCAGAAAAATCCTCTAAAAATCGTTCCACATCCGCTTGAGTACAGATTTGTTGACTAGCAAGTGTCCTATCTTTTATAAAAACAAGAACTGCAACAATAATATTATCAAGTATTTTTTTATCAGGTAACATTGCACGAATATTATCAGGATATTTGTAATCCAATAAACACCTTACAATATTTATAAATTTCATTCTTTTTTCAAAACCTGAAAGAAGTTCTGAAAGTTCCGAACACAAAGCCATAAATTTACCTCATATTATTTTTTAAATAAGCATAGGATATTATCTCTTGTGGAATCCTTTTATTGTCTTTAATACTTTTTTCAAAATCAAGTCTGAGCGATTCCCTTATACACGAAAAAACAGAAATATAATCTTTAATAATATCACGATGATCGCAACTGTCAGGGATAATTCTCCCCTGTGCTAACCTGAGCATTTCTTCATAAGCAGGAACAAATAACTTTATATCAAGTTTCGGATTACTTTCAACGGTACTTAAAAAAATATTTAACCCTTCCCTATCTATATCGCCCCAATAAAGATAATTTACATTAACACCAATAAATCGACTGTATGATGTCAACGCACCTTTACCTTTAATTTTTGCACCAGAACCATAAACAACTCCGTCGATATGTGTATTAAATATCATTGTTGCGTGATTTTCAAACATCAAACGACGAATATTAAACCAAATATCTTTATTTTCACAAATTAAGAGTGTGAGTTTTGGTCGCTTTTCAGGGATATAATCATTAAAACAATATTCCGGTGTATCGTAAAAAAACAATGTATTTTCATCCAAACCGATTTTATTTAGCAGATTACAAAACACTTTATCATCAAGTACTTTTTCCTCATCAAATATTTCAAATGAGCGTTCCTTTCGAGAAATTGGTTCTATATTAGCTTGATTTAAAAATAAATATCTGTCAAGCTTTTGAAATAAAGAGCGATACTTTTTATATTCCTGAGGTTTGTTCTGCAAATAACCGCTTTTAAGTAATAAAGGATGCAAGTGAGATAATTCATTTAATTCATCTTCATAGCTTTCTTCTGGAATCGTTACTTTATATTTAAAATAAATCGGATAGAGTCTATTTCCATTTGTTTTGGAATTTTTGACAGGTGACAAAAATTCCAACTCTGATAATAGATTAATAATTTCAAAAAGATCTTTATCAGAAGAAACTGCAAATAGCAATTCAAGTTCTGATTTTAAAATGCTCTTTTTCTTATATTCCTTCATTTTTTCAAGATACTTATTTACACACGACTCAAAAGCAATTGAATTATTATCCATACATTTTCCTCACAAAATATAAAATCAAAGTCATTAATCTATATAAGTGTTAATTTAATACATATATATTATATCACAATTGCACATATTTTCAATATTTATATTAATTTATTTATTAACACTTCTATACAATTAAATATATCTATATACAAAAATAGAGTAGGAACAAAATTTACTACCTATATATTTAATTATTCCGTTTATAAAATAGGAGTTTGTACTCTAAACTCTAGAAACCCGTTATAGGTTAGGATTAATAGACACAATATATTTGAGCTTCGCAATGTTACTTTTTAGCAAAAAATTCATTAATAAACATAGTAGCAGACAATGAAATCACTGTCTGCTACTGTAAATATATTTTATTTAATTACTGTCATTCAACCTCAACTATACCATTTGATTTTACGGTGATTTTCATTCCGTCTTTAACATAATTTAAAAATTCATCACCAAGACAATCAATAACGGGCATTGTTACGCCATCAATCCATACATCTGCAAGAACTGCACCTGCCGCTGCAAGAGAATCAATATGATTAGCAAAAAGCATACACGCAGGATTTTTATTCATTGAACAAGCACAATAAAGCACCAGGCCACCTGTTGTTGAACCGATAGTCTGAGGTAAGCAAAGTGCTTTTCCTAACAACGGTTTGCCATAAAGCTGTTTATTACTTTGGTCACCACATTTTACCTCTTTATCACCAAATTGTAATGCCATTTGCAATGAAGCTAGGGTATTAAATCCCTCAGTTGTTACAACAGCCTCTGCAGTTACTTCTCCGGGAGTTACAACTCTACCTTTAAACTGTTTCATTAGTTTTTACCTCCTGTTATAACCTTAAGAATTTCTGCATCAGTGTAATATCTTGCACTTGTATATGTACGAAGCTTGTTAGAGGAAGTAATAACCGGCATCTTTTTACAAAGCGGATTGTTCATATACATTAACGGACAGATATATGAAGTAATAACGCCTGTTGCTTTGAGTCTGGATGCATATTCTGTTTTTTCAAAGGCTTTAAGAACAGCCGGTGATGCAGTAAATACAGTATTGATTACAATTTTATTTTTACCGTTGTTCTTTAACTCTTTTTCAATTTTTACTGTCCAATCTTTGAGCTGTTCAAGAGAAAGATGAGGACAACCAACAAAACAAAGCTTAGGAGTTGCCTGCGGATTTTTCCAAATTACCGGATAATTATTTTTAACTCTTTCAAGCTCGGCATCATCAATGATATATTCCTTTGCACCTTTAGCAATTAGAGTTTCGCCACTTTCTACAGCTTCGGGAGTAAGATTCTCAATATGATAAAGTCCTACTGCACCATTTGAGGCTGTTGCCGCACCAAAATCTTTAAGATAGGCACAAGCAGCATCATTAAGTTTATTACCAATCCACTTATCAAGTCCTACAACATAAGGAACATCTTCCATTACTTTCATACCAATAGCTGAACCGAGTAGCTGAGCCTCGGGCTTTTTAGTAGTTTGAATTTTAACAACCCAAGTAGCCTTTCTGCCCTCGTCAGTAAGCAATCCAAAATATGGAACATATCCAACGATAGAACCCATAATATCAATAATTCCTGAGTTTCTGTTACATCTTGCACCAAGCACAGAGTTTGCATAAACAACCGCACTTGACTCAGCCCATGAAAGTACATCGCCCTTCTTTGGCTTATTACCTACTTCATCCATATAGCAAGTACAGGTGAAAGCATTTTCATTCATCAAACCAAGCTTATTAAGCTGTTCTTCGTAAAAGTCCTGCTTAGTATACATAAACTTATTAAAAACAAGATTCTGCAAAAAGTTTGCAGGAACAC
Organism: Ruminococcus sp.; assembly: GCA_036310085.1. Lineage (GTDB taxonomy): Bacteria > Bacillota > Clostridia > Oscillospirales > Acutalibacteraceae > Ruminococcoides. The sequence goes on along the minus strand of JAXJSN010000028.1, from coordinate 22,821 downwards.
TTTTATCAAGAGGGCGAGGATCTACAGAGAATTTCTGCTTAGAGCAAACACCGGAATCAAGCAGTTGTTGCATAAGATCATAAACAGGTGACATAACCTTGAGTCCAAAAGATGTTACAAGATGATTGTATTCAGATGTAATCGGCACAAGCTTTTCAGCTTCAAATGCATCGCCGTACATAACTAAAGTTTTCATAACCTTTGCAAGCGTTTCGCCTTGTTTTCCGTCAAGAATTGCTTGCTGTTCATTTGTTAATATCATTTTACACACTCCTAATCTAAATTTAGAGTTTCATACAAATATCCCAAGCACCCCAAATGACAGTACGGAGATTTCCAACCTTTTCAGCATCACCGATAATATGAATATGTCTGCCTTTAGGAGCAAGCGGAGCAGGATTATAACCAACAGATAGAATAACCGAATCAGCATTTACAGAAAAACTCTTGCCGTTCTTATCCTTTAACATAACACTGTCGTTATAAATTTCTAAAAGTGCAGTTTCAAGATGAACAGGGACTTTATTAGTCTTAAAGAAATCACGCAAATAACTGGTATTTGCAAGACAAATTCCTTTTGTTGTAATCAAGTCGTCTTGCATTTCTACAATAACAGGCTTTTTGCCCTTTAGATAAAGGTCGTATGCAATCTCGCAACCGGTAAGACCACCGCCAATTACAACCACATTATCCCCTACTGTCTTGTTTTCGAGCAGATAATCAATAGCTTCAATAGCAGTTTCAGCACCCTTAACAGGTATCTTTTTTGCAACTGCTCCTGTAGCTATAATAATTTCATCAGCATCAAGTGATGTTACATCCTTGATTTCTGTATTCATCTTTATTTTAATTGGAAGTCTTGATAACTCACGAATATACCAAGCGATGAGTTCCCTGTCTTTTTCTTTAAAAGAAGGAGCAGAAGCCGCAACAAACACACCTCCGAGCTTATCAGATTTCTCGTATAGCGTCACCGAATGTCCACGCTTTGCAGAAAGAATAGCCGCTTCCATACCGCCAATACCACCGCCGATAATCGCAATTTTCTTTGGTTTTTTAGCAAGTAAGATTTTATATTTTTTAGACTGCATAGTTTCAGGGTTTAACGCACAACGAGCAAGGCCCATTGTATCTGTAAGATCCTGAGTATTTGCGTGACCTTTTGAAGAAGAAAAGTTAAAGCATCCGCTGTGGCAACAAATGCACGGCTTTATTTCCTCAAGTCTATTTTCAATAACCTTTGTAACCCATTTAGGATCAACCAAAAACTGACGAGCAACACCAACAGCATCAATTCTACCATCTGCCACAGCTTTTGCACCGGTATTAATATCCATTCTGCCGGCACACACAACAGGAATATTTACAAATTTTTTGATATGTGCTACATCATCAAGGTTGCAGTTTTCAGGCATATACATAGGCGGATGAGCCCAATACCAAGAGTCGTAAGTACCGTTGTCAGCGTTAAGCATATCATAACCTGCATCCTGCAAATATTTTGCCGCTTTTTCAGACTCCTGCATATTTCTTCCAACTTCTACATAGTCCTCGCCGGGCATTGCACCCTCGCAAAAGCCTTTCATTTTTGACTCTACAGAATAGCGAAGTGATACAGGATAATCATTACCGCAGGCTTTTTTTATCGCTTTTACAACATCTGTAGCAAAACGATAACGATTTTCAAAACTACCGCCGTATTCATCAGTTCTCTTATTAAAAAACTCAATAGAAAACTGATCAAGAAGATATCCTTCGTGGACAGCGTGAACCTCAACGCCATCTACACCCGCTTCTTTACAAAGCTTTGCAGTTTTAGCAAATGCCTCAATAATTTCATGAATTTGCTCAACTGTCATTTGAGGGCACTCAATATCGTGTGCCCAACGGGAAGGCTGAGGAGAAGGCGAGGCTAGCTCGTGGGATGTATCAATAATCGGTTTTACCAATGCACGAGTAAATTTGTTTTTATGTAACGGAGCAACAAGCTCGGTAATAGCCCAAGAACGCCCCATACCGGCAGTAAGCTGAATAAAAAGCTTAGCACCTGTTTTATGAATCTCATCCATAAAGACTTTTAAATCTTCAAACATCTTAGGATTTTGCCACAGCCATTTTCCCCAAAAAGTATCACGCAAAGGTGCAATACCGGGGATAATCAGACCTACATTTTCGTTAGCTCTTTCAAGGAAAAGCTTTGCGGCTTCCTTATCAAAATGACAACCGGTAAGCTCGAACCAACCAAAAAGTGATGTACCACCCATAGGACACATAACGATTCGGTTTTTAATCTCTACGCTACCGATTTTCCAAGGCGTAAATAACGCTTTGTGTTGTTCGTTTATATTATTCATTAACGATATTCCTTTCTTTTTATTATATATTGCTTTTTAAACACATTAATTTATGTTTATTATACTACTAAAATAATTACTTTTCAATAGATTTTAAACATTAATATCTAGTTTGTTATGTAGAATTTACACAAAATTAAATACACTGCTCAAGCTTATACAATAGTAAAACTCGAGCAGTGTATTATTTTATAAACACAACATATTTACAAATAAATTCAAATTACAATTACTTTTCAGAATAAAATTCAATGCATCTTAAAACTGCTTCCTGTGCATCTTCACTGGCAATATAGATATCGGGTTCAAGTCCGTAAACATCAAATTCTTTATCTAAACCGGCTACTATTGAACCTGAATACATAACAGGAACACCACTGTTAGGTAAATATACAATTATTACATTTCCGGTATGAATACAACCGTTTGTATTTGTTCCGACTGATAAAACATTCTCTACACCATCAAGCATCATAAGAAATGCTTCACCTGCTGAACTATTATTTTTACCTTGCAAAACAAAAAGATTATTAGGGTTACTTATAAAACTATCCGGCTTTATATTAAATAAACCATCACTGTTTACAATACCTGAATTATTTAATACCTTATTCGATATTTCAGAAATTGTAGAATCCATCATATCAAACTTTGAATATAAATTCATATCAATAATTTCGTTGATTTGCTCACTTATATCGGAATAAAAATCGCCCTTAAAAGTAATCGTTTTATGATTTATGTCAGATAATTCACCTGTATATCCATATATCCACATTAAATTAATTGCAGGATCGCCGCCGTTATTTTCTCGTAAATCTAAAATTGAATTTTTATATTCAGCGTGTTTTTTGGAATTATTAAGAAAATCATTCATTTCCTGAAAATTATATTCCGTTAAAGTCATATCCGAAAGTGATGATATTGCTACTGAATTTATTTCGCTATATTTAGCTTGAGAAGCTTGATCACCGCCAACCTCACTTATTATCCAATCAAGCTTAATATTCTTAGCATTTGAACCAGATGAAAGAGTTATTTCAACAGGTAATTTTTCCTTTTCAGCCTCAGTTGCAACATTAAAAATACCATAAACCAATTCGCCGCTTTTGCCAATAGTAATCTTGAGATAATCCTCATACTCTTTAGGTAAATAAAATCTTTCATCATCAATAACAGTAAAATATCCGCTATCAGTTTTGAAAAATTCCATTTTTGATGATTCGTAATATGTATATGCTTCTTCACAAGGATGTTTTCCAAGGACAGCAAAGTGTGAATCTTTTACAAAAGTAAATGGTTTTATAATTAGATCTGAAAAAGCTTGCTGACTAATTTTGCTTTTTTCATAAGCATCAATATTAGCAATAATATCTTCCTTAGCTTTATTAAACGCTTCGTCTCCGCCAAAGTAAGTATACCCTGCATACAAATGTTTCAAAACTCTAAACAACATATCAACATCTTCTTTAGCCTTCTCTTTTGTAACAGAATCATAAGCGGATGTAAACAATTTTTCAATTTCTTCTTCAGTAAAATTTGCATTTTTATGGTCTATCATATATTCAGCCTCATCATATGTAGCCGAATTTTTTAGAGTTTTTTCATTCTTATCATTAACTGTTTTTATTACATTGTCTAATGTCAGATTATAAACTTCTTCTGTATTGGCACTACAGCCTATTGATAACACTGACATCATAACCAAAATAATTGCTATAACCTTATTTTTCACAATAAAACTCCTTTATATAATTTACAGTTGCAGAAAAGTAAACCTCACATCTGTCTGCAATATTAAAAGTCTTAAAATAATTTTCTTCAAGAGGAATCCATTTTGATTTAAAAATCTCAGCTTTTTCCTTACCGTCACGAATTATAATTCTTTGAATTTGTTCCTTTTCAGAAACATTTAAAAACACACGCAAATCGTAGTACTTATATAGAGCATTATGGCAAGAATATGAGCCTTCGACTATGTTGACTATATTATCATCAAGCTGAATTTCCTCTGCAAATGACATAGTTTTGCAATCGAAAGGAGAATAAGAAACCTTTTCCCCTTTTTTTAAAGGAATAAGCACTTCACTTAAAAATCGCTCATAATCAACATTTTCGCCGGCTTTGCTTAAACGCTCAGGTGTTCGCTGTTCTGGGCGGAGAAAAAAATGATCCATATGCACAATGTTGCACGAGATTATCTTTTCTAACTCTGCGGCTAAGGTAGTCTTACCGGAAGCACATCTGCCGTCTATTGCAACAATAAAGGGCGAATTTTTATTATCTCTTTGATTAATCATTTTAGCTAATTGGATAGCAAAATCTTTTATTTCATTCATAATTAAATTTCCGTTTTATTAATAATACTATTGGCGGTATCAATAATAACTGAATTATAATTCCGGGTATTGCATTTAAAAAAGCGGCTGTAATAAACATATTAAATGTAAACACCTCGGTTTTTATACCCAGCAACAGCATTTGCATAAATCCCCAAATTATGCGACCACCAATCATCGCAATAATCATAGAAGCGTAAACAGAAAATTTTTTAAATTTTATGGCTTTGTATATTAAACCTGCAATTAATCCGTATGATAGCAGCTCAACAGACATTGCAATTGCATTTGGGTAAATAATTGGTGCTCCAAACATAAACGACCTTAACAAAGGCAAAATAAATCCAATTACCGCACCACATTGCCAACCACAAATATATGTAGCTAAGAATATTGTAAAATGCATAGGAAGAAAAAAGTTTCCCAGCTGTGGTAATTGCCCTGTAAAGAACGGCAGAACGAGTCCCAAAGCTAAAAACATTGCCGATAAAACTAATTTTTGAGTCGGTTTCATAATTATACTTCTATCAGTTCATATTCTCTTGAGCCGTAGCCTAAATCAGCCGCAGCTTCAATTGTATGAACGCCATTTCTACTTTCTATGCGTTTGATAAGGTGTGGTTTACCCTCATCTGAACAAGCGTAGACCAAATCAATACAAGCCTGGTCGATTGCAATTGGATCATCTGACACAAGAATACCAATATCGGCAATACAAGGGTCTTCGGCTATTGCACAGCAATCACAATCAACACTCATATTTTTCATAACATTTACATAAACAATATTGCCTTTGAAATAATCAACAACACTAAGTGCCGCATCTGCCATAGATTCAAGAAACAAATCGTGCTCCGCTGTCCAAATATTTTCAGGTACACCGGCACCGTGAATATATGCTTTACCAAAAGAAGAAGCAACACCAATTGAAAGCTGTTTAATAGCTCCGCCGTAGCCGCCCATAGGATGACCTTTGAAATGCGAAAGCACAAGCATAGAATCGTAGTTGACAATATTTTTACCAACATAATTTTCTTTAATAACTTTACCGTTTGGAATATCAAGCTTTAAATCAGGAGCCTCAGCATCTAAAATATCTACATCAAAATATTTATCCCAACCGTGGTCAGAAATAAGCTTACGGTGCTTTTCTGTTGTATTGCGTTCGCCCTCGTAAGCGGTGTTACATTCTACAACGGTACCGTTTACGAAGTCAATTACCGGCTTCCAAAAGTCAGGTTTCAAAAAATTTTGGTTTCCTTTTTCGCCAGAATGAAGCTTAACAGCAACTCTACCATTAAGTTTTTTATTTAATAACTGATAAAGCTCCAAAACCTTTTCAGGTGTAATAGTTCTTGAAAAATAAACAGTTGAACTCATAATAATACCTCCAAATAATATTACTACATAAAATTATAAATAAGTTATTCATTAATTAATAAACTCATATCTTGCGGCAGATTAGCTATAACCTTTAGTTTTTCGTTTGTTATCGGATGAACAAAATCAATCTGACCGCAATGCAAAGCCTGACGAGAAATTTTTTCTCTGCTTCCTCCGTATAGGTCATCGCCAAGTAACGGATGACCAAGACTTGTCATATGACATCTTATCTGATGCGTTCTGCCGGTTTCAAGAATAAGCTTGATAAACGAAAATTCATCATTAGAATTTACAACCGTATAATGAGTAATTGCCGGCTGTCCTTGCGGTATAACATATCGAACCATTTTAGATTCAGAAGTGAGTCCAATCGGAGCATTTACAGTTCCGTTATCTTCAAGCTTACCATGACACAAAGCAAAATATATTTTATCTATCTTCCCTTTCATTGCATTGGCAATAAAACGGTTTTTCGCAATAATTACCAAACCTGAAGTATCTCTGTCAAGTCGATTTATTGCTCTGAACACATAGCTTTCGCCCTTACTCTGCATATAATAAGTAACTAAATTTGCCAGAGTATCGCTTTGATGTTGTTTTACAGGATGAACAGGCATAAACGGGGGTTTGTTTACAATCAAGAAATGCTCATCCTCAAATGCAATATCAAGTGTACCTTCAACCGCCTCTATCATACTTGACTCAACCGGAGGATTAATCACTACAGTCTTGCCGGCTATTACATCATCAACAGTTCTTAAAATTTTTCCATCCATCAAAATGCCGTTATTTTCTCGCTTAAGTCGTGTTATCATTCTTGCTGAAAGGTTACATTCATATCTCAAAAACTGCTGAGCATTCATACCGTTGCAACTATCAGGTACTACAAAAAACAAGCTTCTATCCATAAAAACTTCTCCATATAAAGAAAGCAAGAATACATTGAATTATAAATATAACCGGTATTCCCAACATAAATTTTAAATGACGGGTTTTGTGACGAATAATAAGCATAGTTACATACATACCTACACTACCGCCAAGTGCAGACAGCAAAAGCAATGTCTTTTCTTTAACACGCCATTTATTAAGCATAGCTTTGATTTTGTCTGCAATTGTTACAATTACTGATATTAAATTTATAATTAAAATATAACCGAGTAAAAAATAAAAAAAGTAATTCATAAAAACTCCAAAGGATGATATGTTTGAAATTGATTAATCAGAAAAATATCCACCATCAACAAAACAATATAACTCAACAAGATTACAGCCTTAAACATCAACGCACAGAAACAAGTTTGCATAAATTCAAAAAAACTATACCTGTATTAATTTCTGTTAGCTTACTTATAGGGCTTGTGGCTACAACTCATCTAAAGTCAGACAATTCAAAAAGTAACAAAGAGAATTTTAATAAAGCAAAGGAAACTTTTGCCACTGCTGATACAGCTGAAAATAAAGAAATGCGTGGTGTTTGGGTATCGTATATTGAGCTGAGTATGGAAAACGAAACAAATAAAAGCGAAAATAGCTTTAGAAAAAAATTCACCGATATAACAAAAAAATGCAAAAACAACGGTTTTAATACGCTTATAGTTCAAGTCCGACCATTTTCAGATGCATTATATAAATCGGATTACTATCCTGCATCACATATTCTCAGCGGTGAGCAAGGAAAATATCCTGATTACGACGCTCTAAAAATTATGAGTGAAATATGTAGAGCAAATAATATGAAAATTCACGCTTGGGTTAATCCTTACAGAATAAGCAGTAACAACACACCATCGCAATTTTCAAGCAAGAATCCATATAAGACAAACGCAGAAATCTGCAAAACAACAGAAAATGGAATTTTTCTTGACCCATCAAGTTATCAAACACGAGAACTTATTATTAACGGTATAAAAGAAATTGCAGAAAATTACGATATTGACGGCATACAATTTGATGACTACTTTTACCCAACAACAGACTCTGCATTTGATGAAAACGAATACAACAAATATGTCGAATCGGTTGGTATTGAAAATAGTATGACGCTTGAAAACTGGCGAAAAGCAAATGTAAATATGTTAATTTGCGACACTTACAAAGCTATACATAACATAAATAAAAATATAGAATTTGGAATCTCGCCACAAGGAAATCTTAACAATAATGAAAGCTTATATGCCGAAGTAAAAGCTTGGTGTTCCTGCAAAGGATTTATAGACTATATCTGTCCGCAGATATATTTTAGTCTTGAAAATCCTGCACTTAGTTTTAAAAACTGCCTTGAAAGCTGGAGCAATCTTGAATATGCTGACGGTGTAAAGCTATATATTGGTTTAGCCGGATACAAGGCAGGCACTAATGAAGACGATGGCACATGGGTAAATAACAATGATATTTTAAGCCAGGAATACAACATAATTACAGAAAACGAAAAAGCCGAAGGAATTATGCTGTACAGTTATCAAAGCTTAATAAATGATGAAAGCTCGGACGAAATTGCTAATCTAAAAAAAGCATTAAATTAATGAAGCTATGCAATAATCATCCTCAGCCTGAGTAATTTTGACATCAATAATTTTACCGCAAAGACTTTCATCATCTGAGATAATATGAACAGGTGTATAGTTTTTGGTGTACCCTTCAAGATATCCGTGTCTGTAACGCTCAACTAATACTGATTCAATAAGACCAACCTGAGATTGTAAAAACTCTATCCTCCTCTTATCGACGAGCTCACCCATAAGCTTTGCTCGTCTATCCTTTTCATTAGGAGAAACCTGATTTGGTGCTGTTGCGGCAACTGTACCCTTTCTCTGTGAATAAGGAAATACATGAACCTTTGCAAAACCGATTTCATCGACAAAGTTCATTGATGCCTTAAAATCTTCTTCACTTTCGCCTGCAAAACCAACCATAACATCGGTAGTAATTGAAGCGTTATCAAAAGCATTTCGCAAGTTATTAACGATTTGTCTATACTCATTGCAATCGTAATGGCGATTCATATCTTTAAGTGTTTTATCGCAACCGCTTTGCAATGACAAATGGAACTGAGGACAAAACTCAGGCAAAACAGCAAGGCGAGAAATCATTTCTTTATCCATTCTTTCAGGCTCAATAGAACCAAGTCTTACTCGCTCGATACCATCTACACTACACGCACACTCAACAGCATCTGCAAGGTTAAAGTTTTCGTTTAAACCATATGCAGACAGATTTATTCCAACAAGTACAACTTCTTTATAGCCGTTTTTTGCTACCTGTTCAAGCTCAGTTTTTAAGTCTGATAACTGCTTTGAACGAACTCTGCCCCTTGCATAAGGGATTATGCAATATGAGCAAAATCTGTTGCAACCGTCCTCAATCTTAATAAAAGCTCTTGTATGCTCTCCGAGTGAAGAAACGCAAAGATTTTCAAACTGCTCAGATTTGCCTGTATGTTCACTTATACGGACAAATCTCTGTGTATTTTCAAGATAATCCATAATAGCAGGAACAAGCTCCGCCCTTTTGGCATTACCTAAAACAATATCACAGTTTTCAAAATTCTTATTTTCATCAGGAAAAGCCTGTGGCATACAACCGGTAAGGACAATAATGCCTTTTGGATTTTCACGACGAACTTTATTAATTATTTTTCTGTTTTTAGCATCACTTACAGAAGTTACAGTACAGCTATTTATAATAGTAATATCAGACATTTTTCCTGTTTCGTTGTATGTGAAGCCATTTCTCAACATATCTTCTCGCATAGCTTGAGATTCATATTGGTTTACTTTACAGCCGAGCGTAATTACATTAAAATTCATTTTACTGACACCCTTTTTTATATAAAAAGTCGAATTTAAAATAATGACATTATAAGCATTGAAAAACACAAGAATTAATGATAATATATGTGTGACGAATGAATTTAATACGGAGGTGAAGGTATTGTTCTCTATGCCATTGGCTGTAAAAAACAAAACCGGAATGATTGAAATTTTTGAAAAATTAGCACACTATCCACAAATGATGTTAATGAAGAGTGGCGATAATACTGTTGATGCCCATTCAATTATGGGAGTATTTTCCATTGATTCTTCTAAACCTTTTGAGCTTCTCTTTGAAACTGAGCCAACTGATGACCTTAAAGAAGCAATTAAGGCATATGTTATTTAATTAATCACTACATATAATCTTATAAGCAAGCCCTATGACAAATGTCATAGGGCTTTATTGCAGTTATTTTTCTTATAAAAGAATATACACCAAATAAAAAACTAAAAGTTACATAGAAAATTTAGAAAGTGCTAAAAGCAAATAACGCGATACTTAACATTACAATTTATAAAATTGCAGAAAAAAACTTAGCCTTTAATCTCAGCTAAAAGACCCTCTAAAATCTTTATAAACTTTTAATTATACAATAGTGTAAATTAAAAATTAAGAATTTTTATCAACTACATGAAAATTCTTAAGATTTCCTGTCTTTTCACTTCTCTTATCAAGCTCTACGAGAACATCTTCAAGCTCAATACCCTGAGATACCATCATAACAGTAAGATGATAAATTAAATCAGCAATCTCGTACACAGTTTCACCGTTATCGCCATTTTTAGCGGCAATTATAGTTTCACTGCACTCCTCGCCTACCTTCTTGAGAATTTTATCAAGCCCTTTGTCAAGAAGATAGCAAGTATATGAACCTTCCTTAGGATTATTCTTTCTGTTTATTACAGTTTCATACAATGCAGTAAGCACTTCTCTGTCGTTCATTTTATTCTCTCCTGTAAATTAAATATTATTTAAGCTTTTTAAAAAAGCAAGTGTGATTTCCTGTATGACAAGCCGCACCTGTTTGCTCAATAGTAATAAGCAGTGTATCGTCATCACAATCCGCAAAAATATCAATTACCTTTTGAAGATGACCGGAAGTAGCTCCCTTGTTCCATAGCTCTTGTCTGCTACGGGACCAAAACCAAGTATAGCCTGTTTCAAAAGTCTTTTGCATACTCTCGCGATTCATATAAGCAAGCATTAAAACTTCGCCTGTTGACTTTTCCTGTATGATAGCAGGAATAAGCTCTGATTTTAGAAAATATTTTTCAAAATCCATATTTACACCTTAAAATTCTTAGTTATAGAAATAGCCTGCTTTAAATCAAGCTGACCTGAATATATAGCCTTGCCGCTTATTGCACCATATACATTAAGCTCAGCAAGATTGATAATATCCTTTAATACAGCAATACCGCCACTTGCAATTACATTACAACTGACATTATGTGACAGCTCATCAAGTTGAGCAAGATTAGGACCCGCAAGAGTTCCGTCCTGTTCAATATCGGTAAATACTATAGTTTGAACACCAACAGCTTCCATTCGCTTTGCAAGTTCAATATAATTAATGTCAGAATCATCAATCCAACCCTCGGCACAAACCATACCGTTTTTAGCATCAATTCCGACAATAATTCTGTCGCCGTATTCTTTTACAGAATCAATAACAAGCTGTGGATTTTTTACAGCCGCCGAGCCTAAGATTACACGGTCAATACCTCTTGAAAGATAATATTCAACCGCTTTCATATCTCTGATTCCGCCGCCGACTTCAACCTTAAGACCTGAAGATTTTGCAACATCTGCAATCAAATCAGCATTAACAAGCTTTGCATCCTTTGCACCGTCAAGGTCAACCATATGCATCCAAGTTGCACCTGCGTCTGCAAAAGTCTGAGCCGCTTTATATGGAGATTCGGCAACCTTATGAACAGTAGCGTAATCGCCTTTTAACAAACGAACACAGTTACCATCCTTAATATCTATAGCAGGAAAAATAATCAATTATAACACTCCTTTTGTAGAAAGTGGTTTATTTGAGGTGTTTTGTTTTACGGCAAGTCTTAATGCGTGAGCAACAGCTTTATATAATGCCTCTGTAATATGATGAGAATTACTGCCGTACTCTGATTTTAGATGAAGTGTAATTCCGGCATTAAATGCAAACGCACGCATAAATTCAACTGTCATCGAACAGTCATATCCGCCGCAACGCTCCTGAGGAAATTCAGCGTCAAACACTAAAAATGGTCTGCCGCTAATATCAATAGAAGCAAATGCCAATGCCTCGTCCATAGGCACATAAAAAGAGCCAAAGCGGTCAATTGAAGCTTTGTCACCTAAAGCCTCGGCAAAGGCTTTGCCAAGCACAATACCGGTATCTTCGACAGTATGATGCTCATCAACATAAAGGTCACCCTTTACATCAACAACAAGTCCAAAACCGCCATGCGTAGCAAAGGAATTAAGCATATGATCAAAAAAGCCGATACCGGTATTAATAGAAACTTCGCCACCATCAAGGTTGAGAGTAAGTTTTATATCAGTTTCTTTGGTTTTTCTTTCTACCATTGCAGTACGCATAAATTCACCTCGAAATATATCTCTTAATACAAGTGATTAGTTCTTTGTTTTCTTCTTCTGTACCAACAGTTATTCTTATATAATCACCCATATAGCGGATTACAATGGAATTATCCTTTAGATACTCCCATAAATCCTTACCGAATGATGTTTTTACAAAGAAAAAGTTGGCATAAGTGTTGTATACTTTAAAATCATTGCATATTGTAGCAATACTTAATAAGTCATTATACAACTTTTCTCTATTTTTGACAATAGTATTTTGTCGATTTAATAAATATTCCTTATTATTATATATAACACTGCCAATTGCCTGCGAAATACTATTTACATTATAAGGTGACTTAACAGCCTTTATCGCATTTGAAATTATCTTATTTGCAACTGCAAAGCCAAGTCGTAATGCCGCTGAACCTATAGCCTTTGACGCAGTACGGAAAACAATAAGGTTAGAATAATTTTCTACCTCATTTATAAGGCTCTGATCCCAAAAATCCATATAAGCTTCATCTAGTATAACCAAAGCATTAACAGATGTAACAAGCTTTCGTGCATCTTCCCTACTCATTCCCTGACCTGTAGGGTTACAAGGATTAGAGAAAAGCACAAGCTTTATATTATCGTCATTAATTTTTTTGATAAGTGAATCTGTATCAATATTGAGGCTTGAATCCTTTATAAAAGTATCGCACTCAACTTCACAGATTGAGGAATAAAATTGATACATTGAAAAGTCAGGAGAAGCTACAAGCATTTTGTCTCCCTTTTCAAGAAATGCCGACTCAATAAGAAATATAAGCTCGTCAGAACCATTACCCGCAGTTACAAGCTCAGGTGATATATCATAAAACTTAGCAAATGCATTAACAACCTCAGTTGCCATTGGGTCAGGATAACGATTAAAAAGTACGCAGTTTACAGCCTCTTTTACCTGTTCCATAATCTCAGGCGGATAATTTACCGGACATTCATTTGCATCAAGTCTGATTTTATATGTACCGTTGATAGGCTCATATGGCTTTAATTCACGGATTTTTTTATTGAGTTCATAAGACATCGAATTCATTCCATTCTAAAATATATTAGTCAAGGTCAAAACGAACCTTAATTGAATTTGCGTGAGCAGTAAGACCTTCTGTATCAGCAAAACGGATAACATCCTCAGCATCATTTCTTAGTGCTTCCTCTGTATAATAAATGAAGCTTGATTTTTTAATAAAGCTATCAACAGAAAGTGGTGAGAAAAATCTTGCTGTACCACTTGTTGGCAGAACATGGTTAGGGCCTGCAAAATAATCGCCCAATGGTTCAGGGCTGTAATTACCAAGAAATACCGATCCTGCGTTGTCAAGCTTTCCTATATATTCCATAGGATTTTGGCAACAAACCTCAAGATGCTCAGGTGCAAGCTCATTTGCAAAGTCAACAGCCTGAGCCATATTACTGCAAACAATTATAGCACCAAAGTTTTCAAGAGATGCATTAATAATCTCATTTCTTGACAAAAGCTTTGACTGTCTTTCAAGCTCTGCCTTAGTTGCTTCGGCAATTTCTGCTGAATCTGTAAGCAAAATTGATGAAGCAAGCTTATCGTGTTCAGCCTGACTCATAAGGTCAGCCGCTAGGAATTTAGGATTTGCAGTTGAATCAGCAATAATTAAAATTTCACTAGGTCCTGCAATCATATCAATATCAACAGTTCCGTAAAGAAGCTTTTTAGCAGTAGCTACAAAGATATTTCCCGGACCTACGATTTTATCAACCTTTGGAACAGTCTGTGTACCATAAGCAAGGGCAGCAATAGCCTGAGCACCACCCATAAGGAAGATTCTGTCAACACCTGCAATTTTTGCAGCAGCAACAATATTAGGGTTAGGTCTGCCGTCCTTCATAGGAGGAGTACACATTACAATTTCTTCAACACCTGCAATCTTTGCAGGAATTGCATTCATTAAAACAGATGACGGATAAGCCGCTGTGCCACCCGGTACATAAATACCAACTCTTTTTAAGCCTCTGATACGCTGACCCATAATTACGCCATTGTTTTTAGTTGTCATCCAGCTTTGCTGAAGCTGTCTTTTATGAAAATCGGCAATATTTTCTGCCGCTCTTTTTACGGTTTCAAGATAATCTTTATCGCATTGAGAGATAAGACTATCAATTTCATCCATTGAAATTTCAGCATTCTCAGGAGCCTTGCCGTCAAATTTGATTGTATATTCCTTTACTGCTGTATCACCGTTTTCTCTGACATTATCAATAATCTCAGATACTATAGGAATAACATTTTTATCGGAATTTTGAGCTCTTTTCTTTAACAATTCAATAAACTCATATTCTCTTTTACCATCCGCTGTTACTGTAGTAATCATTCTATTACAGCCTCCAATTTCTTTTCAAGCTCTTCAATTTCTTTTTTACGGAGCTTAAGACTTGCTGTGTTTGCAATAAGTCTTGCAGAAATATCAGTAACCCATTCAATAACTTCAAGTCCGTTAGCTTTGAGTGTTGAGCCTGTTTCAACAATATCTACAATACCATCTGCAAGTCCTACAAGAGGAGCAAGCTCTACTGAGCCTTCTATTTTAATAATGCTTATATCCATATTTTTGTCATCGAAAAATGACTGAGTTACCTTAGGATATTTTGTTGCAATGGTTTTTGTCTTATAACCGCTGTAAAAATCGTAATCTTTTTTAGTAGCAAGTGCAAATTTACACTTACCAAAGCCTAAATCCATAAGCTCATAAAAAGAAGTACCGTTTTCAAGGATAGTATCCTTACCAACAACACCAAGGTCGCATACACCGTTTTCTACATATGTAATAACATCGGCAGCCTTTGCAAGAACAACCTCAAAGTCATTATCGCCAACAGGTAAAATAAGTCGTCTGCCCTTGTTTTTTACTTCGTCACAATTATATCCGATTTTTTCAAGTAATTCTATTGTAGTTTTTTCAAGTCTGCCCTTTGTTAGAGCTATTCTTAATGGTTTCATATACAAAAAATCCTTTCCAGATTAAATCTGTCCAATTACCTTTACTTCTGCAATACCACGCTCTTTTGCAAAAGCCTTTGCTTGCTCAAGTGTAGGAAGAACAGAGAACAGAGCCTTAACACCGTCATTGTTAAGCTTTTCAACATACTCAATAGCTTCAAGCTCATGACCATCCTCAGCAAAAACCAAAACATCAGGATTATCTGAATAATCTATATTATCATCTAAAAGACGCTTAATGGTAATAGCGTCAGTATCAATAGCAAAGCCGGCTGCTCCCATAGGTGCATCAAATTCTGAAAGAAGCTCATCATATCTGCCGCCTGAAATTACAGCATCGCCAATACCTGCGATATATCCGCTAAATACAAGTCCTGTATAATAATCGTTGCGTTGTACAAGACCCAAATCAATTATAAGCTTATCCCCAAGATTAAGTACAGCAAGGTCGTTATAAACGCTACGAAGATATTCGAGAGCAGAAAGGGCATTTGTACCCTCGCAAAGCTTTTCTGCCTTTTCAAATACCTCTTCACCACCGAACAATGAAGGAAGACTGCGAATAGCAGTAGCCGCCTTGCAAGGCTCGATTTTATCAAGAAGATTGTTAAGTGCAGAATAATTTTTGCCTTCGATTGAAATTCTTATTTTTTCTTTATAATCATTATCTATATCAAGCTCATTAATAAGTGAGTTAAATACCTGAGCGTGTCCTAGCTCAAATCTAAAATCATCAGCAACAGCAGAAATACACTTTATAGCAGTAGTAAGAACCTCAAGGTCAGCACGCTTACCCTTTACGCCAAGAAGCTCAACACCCATTTGCATAAACTCGTTTCTTCTGCCTCTTAAAGTGGGGTTATTACGATAAACAGCTTGCTTATAATAAAGGCGAACAGGCATAACGCTATTCTTTAAACGAGAAGACACCATTCTGGCAATCGGGAGTGTTGAATCAGGGCGAACAACCAAAAGTCTGCCTTTGTTATCAACTGTTTTAAACATTGATTCCTGTGTTATACCGCTGCAAGGCATAGAAAACACATCATAAAATTCTATTCCCGGTGTAATAACTCTTTTAAAACCCTTTAAAACAAATATATTTTCAATAGCAGAACAAACATCGTTCATTGCAGAACATTCTGCGAAAAGAAAGTCTTTTGTACCTTCGGGTGTAATTTTTAAATATTTTTGCATATACTCATCTCCAAAACACTTTAACATACTAACACGCTAATATGTTGATATATTAGCATATTAGCGTGAGTTTGTCAATCGTTTTTTATAAACTATTAAATAGACGCTTTATCAAGGAAACATTTAACTTATCTAATAAAGCAATCTTATAAGCACTTTACCTTTGAATTAAAAATAAAATCTTATGTTATTAATCCTTAACTACTTAGATTAATTCAAAGAAAAATATTACAGATACCAAGGTATATTATTCATCGGCTTCTGATTTTTCGTCGGCATCATCGTCATCAGACAAAACACCAAGCTTATCAAGATGCATTATTTTAATAAGCTTTTCACGCTTTTGTTGCTCTATAATTTCATTCTTACGGCGTTGTTCCTCAGCAATTTTTGTATATCTGAGAACCTCAAAATCAAGAGCTTCCTGAGCAATCTTACCCTTTTCTTTAATTGCTTTATTGACCTTTTTTGCAACAAGAGTGTAAATAACTGCATATATCGGTGTACCAAGAATAAGTCCGGGAATACCGAAAAACGCACCGCCTATAAGAACACTAAACAGTACCCAAAAGCTTGATAATCCTACCTGATCGCCTACAATCTTTGGCTTAATTATGTTTCCGTCAAGCTGTTGCATAACGAAAACGATTACTATAAATTTTATCATTGCAATCGGGTCAACCATAAACAAAAGCAATGCACTTGGAATAGCACCGATAAATGGTCCAAAGAATGGAATAAGATTAGTTACGCCAATTATAACCGCAATCAATGGTGCGTATGGTATTCCAAAAATAGTCATTAAAATAAAGGTCAAAATACCAATAACGCCTGCATCAATAATTTCGCCTATAAGATATCGACCACATTTAGTATCGGTAATGTCTACAATTTCGTATATCTTAGGTAAATATCTTATAGGAATAAATCCTACTGTAAGTTTTTTAATCTGGCGGCAAAGATTTTCTTTTGCACTGAGAAAATATACAGAAATAATAATACCTAAAACAAAGTTATACAAGCCGCCAACAGTATTTGTAATAAAATTAATAATTACGGTAGTTGTATCACCGGCAAAGCCTAAGATTTTAGTGATGTTTTCAGCTGTAAAGTATGATAAAGCAGAATTAAGCATATCATTAACAGCGTTATCTTCATCAATTCCTGCATTAAAGGTATCATTAATCCATTGTATAAAATCATTTATATCATTATACAAAGACTGAAAATACCCTGGCAAGTTCTGTACAAGATTAGTAATATTACTTGTAATCTGCGGAACAAGAATAGAAATAAGAAATACTACAATAGCAATAACAACAGTATAGGTACAAATGATTGAAAGCGGTTTTCTTAAATTTTGAAAAAACTTAGTCTTTTTACCTAAGTTTTTAAATAGCTTTGAATAAAACAATTTGTATGGAAAATTTAAAATATAAGCTATTAAAAAACCAATTAAGAATGGTGTTATTGTTTCAGTAATTAAAACAAGCAAATCCCAGATTATATCAAGATTATCCTTTAAAACTAAAAGAAATACAGTAAAAAATATACAAATCAGGACATTTTTAAGAGTAAGCACTTTTTTCATACAAACCCCTCCTTAAAATAATGACATTTGTGAGCTTTCGGGCAAATCGCCCAACGCTCCGACTTCTCTAAGCATTTCAATTACAGATTTAGATACCTTAGTTTTCACCTGCATATCTTCAATTGAAAGATATTTATGTTTTTTACCGGCTTCAGCAAGGGCTATTGCAGCCGCTCCTCCTACACCCGGTAATGACGAAAACGGAAGTCGTATTTTACCATCCTCAACAACAAACATAGTTGCTTCGGATTTATATATATCAATTGGAAGAAGCTCAATACCTCTGGCAAGCATTTCATTTACAATTTGAAGTGTTGCAAACTCTGCATCATCTTTAGCTGTAGATTCGTGAACGCTTTGCTTTTGCTTAATATTGTTCATTTTTTCTCTTACAGCTTTTCTTCCTTTCATTGCAACTGCACCATCAAGATTTTCACTTCGCACCGTAAAATAAGCTGCATAATATTCAGCAGGCTTATGAACCTTATACCAACCAAGTCTGAGAGTAGCAATCATATATGCCGCCGCATGAGCTTTTGGGAACATATATTTAATTTTCATACAGGAATCTATATACCATTCAGGAACATTATGCTCTCGCATTTCTTTAAAATGTTCTTCTGTAAGAAATTTTGTTGCATTACCTTTACGGACTATTTCCATTATCTTAAATGCCATACCAGGGTCAAGACCTTTATGCATTAAATAAGTCATAATTGAATCTCGAGTACCAATAACCTCAGAAATTGTACAGGTGCCGTTATGAATAAGCTCCTGAGCATTTCCAAGCCATACATCGGTGCCATGAGATAGTCCTGCAATCTGTAAAAGGTCGGAAAATGTTTTCGGCTGAGCCTCAACAAGCATACCTCTTACAAAGCCTGTACCACACTCAGGCAAGCTGAAAGTACCTGTTTTAGAGTCAATATCTTCTTCGGTAACACCCAAAGCTTTTGGCGAAGTAAACAACGACATAACCTCGGGGTCACTCATTGATACTTTCATAACAGGTATACCCGTAAACATCTCAAGATAATGATAAATAGTCGGAACATCGTGTCCAAGCTCATCAAGCTTAGTTATTGTATCATGGATTGAATGGAAGTCGAAATGCGTAGTAATATTATCGGAATTAACATCATTAGCAGGATGCTGTACAGGACAAAAATCATATACATCATTTGTTCTTGGAACAACAACCATACCACCCGGATGCTGACCGGTTGTACGCTTTACACCTGTGCAACCGATTGCAAGACGCTTTTCCTCAGCCTTATGCATTGTAATAGAACGCTCCTGAGCGAATTTCTTTACAAAACCGAGGGCGGTTTTTTCAGCAACCGTTGATATTGTACCTGCCTTAAACACATTATTTTTTCCGAAAAGTTCTTCTGTATACCTATGTGATTTTGACTGATATTCACCACTAAAGTTTAAATCTATATCAGGAACCTTATCGCCCTTGAAGCCGAGGAAGGTTTCAAACGGGATTTCGTGGCCATCCTGATCCATTAAAGTACCGCAATCAGGGCAATTCTTAGGCGGTAAGTCAAAACCTGAACCAAACGAACCATCCGTAATAAATTCGCTGTGCTTACAATTTGGACAAATATAATGAGGACACAACGGATTAACCTCAGAAATACCTGACATAGTAGCAACGAAGGACGAACCAACCGAACCTCGAGATCCTACCAAATATCCGTGAGCTTCACTGTCTGCAACAAGTTTTTGAGCTGTCATATAAAGAACAGAGAAGCCATAGGTTGTAATTGAATTAAGCTCTTTTTCAAGTCTGGCTTTTACAATTTCAGGTAATGGATCGCCATACTTTTCTTTAGTTCTTTTCCAAGTAATGTCAATAAGCTGTTCCTCAGCTCCTTCGATATTAGGAGGGAATGTGCCTTTTGGAATAGGCAATAATGATTCACAGGAATCAGCAATTTTATTTGGATTTTCTACAACCACTTCAAATGCTTTTTCTTTACCGAGCCACTCAAACTCTTTTAGCATTTCGGCAGTTGTTCTATAATAAAGCGGTGCTTGATCCTCTGCATCCTTAAAGCCTTGACCTGCCATAAGAATTTTACGGAAGTCAGAATCTGTAGGGTCCATAAAATGAACATCGCAGGTTGCACACACAGGTTTATTAAGCTCTTTTGCAAGCTTTATAATTGTTCTGTCAATTTCTCTAAGCTCATCAATAGATTCAAACTTACCATCCCTAATCATAAAGCTGTTATTTCCGGCAGGCTGAATTTCAAGATAATCATAAAAAGATGCAATCTGTTTTAATTCGCCCCACGGCTTGCCTGCAAGAATAGCTGAATATAGCTGACCTGCACAACAGGCAGAGCCTATTATAAGACCTTCTCTATACTTTACAAGTTCACTCTTAGGGATTCTTGGCTTTTTATAGAAATAATTAAGATGACCATAAGAAATTAATCTATATAGATTTTTTAAGCCAACTTTATTCTTTACAAGAATAATTTGATGGTAAGTAGGCAACTTTTTAAAATCGCCGCCTGCTATTTTTGTATTAATATCGCTTGTTTTAAAAATACCGTAATCTTCTTTTAGTCTGTCACAAAGATTTATGAAAATTCTTGCAAGAATATCAGCATCATCAGTTGCTCGATGATGATTAAATTCGCCTAAACGAAGATATTTTGCAACTGTATCAAGCTTAACATTTTTTATATCGGGCAAGATTGCACGGGAAATTGCAACCGTATCAATTGAAGTATAATTATACTCAACACCCATATTTTCACAAGCATTACGGATAAACGATGTATCAAACGGAGCATTATGAGCTACAAGGACATTATCTCCGGCAAACTCTAAAAAGGCTGAAACAGCCTCACTTTGTGACGGAGCATCCTTAACCATTGCATCGGTTATACCAGTAAGCTCGGTAATTTTTCTTGGTATAGGAATTTCAGGATTTGCAAAGGTGGAAAATGTATCAACTATTTCGCCATTAACTACCTTTACTGCACCAATTTCGGTAATTTTATCACGAGAAGCGGAAAGACCTGTAGTTTCAATATCAAAGCAAATAAATGTACCATCAAATGGAGTCTGAGCATCGCCCGACACCGATTCAACCAAGTCGTCCATAAAATAAGCTTCAACACCATAGATTACTTTGATTTTTTCTTCATCTTTATTGATTTTTCCAGCCGCTTTCATCGCATCAGGAAAAGCCTGTGCCACGCCGTGGTCAGTAATTGCAATAGCTTTATGTCCCCATTCGTAGGCTCTTTGAACAAGATCGCCCGCCGAAGTAACAGCATCCATTTGGGACATATTTGTATGAAGATGAAGTTCAACACGCTTCTTTTCAGCTTTATCTACAAGCTTTACCTTTTGAGCAGTACCAATTGCTCTTGCATTAACAATAAGCTCGCCGGCATATCTATCATATTCGACATCGCCCATAACCGCAATAGTACTGCCTTTTTTTATACCGTCAATAACAGCAGACTCTTTTATAGTATTAAAAACCTTAACGGTTGTAGAGCCTGTATAATCTGTAATATCTATATTAAAAATATTTTTATCGCCTGATTTAGTAACCTTTTTATCAATATCAAAGACATCGCCCCAGATTACAACTCTGCCTGAATCGCCTGCAATCTCACTGATAGGAATCATTTTTCCTCGGATAGAGCGACCATACAACGGACGGATTGACGGCTCAATAATCTGCGGAGTAGCAAATTTACCTTCTCTGATTTCAATTTCGGTTACACAATTTTCTGCTTTATTTTCCTTAATCTGATTTGTTATTTCTTCTGACTCACTGTAAAAGTCTGATGCTTTTTGAAGATTAGCACGATTAATTTGCTCTTGAGCATTTTTTATACTTTCCTGATAATCTATGCTTTCGGCATCGACCTCAAAAGTACCTGTATAACGAACAGAAATATTTAGGTCAAATTCAGCCGCAACAAGCTTAACCAATGCTTTATCAAAGCCCTTTGCATCGAGCAAGCTTTTACCGCCGTTAAGCAAGTTAATTGTAAGTACATTATCCTCAAAACTAACCTCGGCATTATTTAAAGTACCGTTAATGCTTGGAATTTCTTTTCTGATAGCAACATATAGCTGAGGAAAAACATCAGCAGAAAAACATTCAGATGGAAATTTCGGATTTATTTTTACAGAAATAGCATTAAGAACTGACGCTATTTTCTTTTCAGCCTCAAAAAGCTTATTACGCGCAATAAGCCCGTCAAAACTTACTGAAAGTACGATTGAACGGGCTTGCTTATATATATGAAGTTGTGTCAATGCACCGCTTGAAATATCCTGTTGAAGAGGGCTGTTGCCTAAAAGCGGATTAAAGACTTCTCCAAGTTTTTTCATAATCTTCCTTCTATGCCTAATTACAATTTTAATACTATGACCTGTATCAAAGAAAAGTAAAAGTTTTGTTCAAGGGCAAATTCTTGCAAGTTTTTCTAAAAATGCCGTTAATAACGGCATTTTTATGAATTACTCAGGGGTTAAAGGGCTTTGTCCTTTAAAATCCCACAAGGG
>JAXJSN010000027.1:0-8007 GCA_036310085.1 Ruminococcus sp. | reverse complement strand
TGCGTGGTGCAAGGATTTTGTCCATAAATGTTCAAAAACCTTGCACTTGAACAATTTAAAAACTGTAATAAAGCTTGATTATTTCTATGTTTTTAATTTGTTCAGCAGATATTATATAAACAAACTTAATGTTAAGGGCTGATTCCTTAAAATCTGTAAGGACTAAGTCCTTGACCTGCCAACCTTTGTAAAGGCTGGACCGAAATTTTTAGTTTTTTTCAGATTAAAGTAATCTAATCATAAAAAGGAGGGGGATGCCTGTGAATAATGAAGAAAGAAAGCCGTTATCTGCATCTGAGCAAAAAAAGTTGGACAAGCAACGAAAAAATGCAGTAAAACAGGCACAGAAATACAGAAAAGAACAAAATAAAAAGGCAAAGGAAACCTCTCCTGAAAAGCAAAATAAAAATGCTGAGAAAAAGTCGCATAGTAAAATTGAAGAGTATGTAAATTCTCAACCAAAGAAAAAAGAAGAGAATCTCTCAAGAGAGGAAAAGTTCCGTAAAGAGGGTAAGCGAAAAATCCGAAATCTTAAACCAAAGGATTTTACAGACGGATATTATGTTGATGAGTTTGGCGAAAAGCAACGACAAGAGCGTCGAGCAAAGGAAATACAAAAGCAGGAGGAAGAGGTAATTAAGCGTTCTAAAAAGCCTCTTACCCATAAGCAAATTAAATATCGCAGACTTGCGGTTTACGGTGCTATTATTGCAGTTGTAATAATTATCGGTATGATTCTAAGCTTGACTGTTTTATTTAAAACAGAAAAAATTCTTGTTGAGGGCGATGAATATTATTACGATGAACAGATAATAGGCTTCTGCGGCGTTGAGTATCAGCAAAATATTTTTATTGCGGCTCTTACCGGTACCCCTGAATTAATTGAAAAAAATCTACCGTATGTAGAAGAAGCAAGTGTACACTTTGTAATCCCCGATACTGTTACTATAAAAATTAAGGATGCAGTTCCATCTTATGTGATTAAGAACGGTGAAAAGTTTTTGGTTGTAAGCTCTAAGGGCAGAATCCTTGAGGAAATTACAGAGAATAACAAAAAGTATGCGCAGCTTACTTGTGAACAGCTTAAAAGTACGAAAATCGGAGATTATGTTGCATTTGATGATAAAAATATTCCCGATATTCTCGAAAATATCGCAACAAGCTTTGTAAAGAATAAAGTAAAGAAAATTACAGCTATTGATGTCAGCAGTACTGCAAGCATAAAGTTTGTGTATGATAACAGAATAACAGTTGTGCTCGGAATGCCTGATGATATAGATTATAAAATTCGTACGGCTATGGCAATTATAAATGATAAGCTTGACCCGAATAAAACCGAGATGGTGGCAGGTACTTTGGATGTATCAAATTGCAAAACAACAAAAACATCTCGTTATAAGCCTGCCGAAACAACTATTCCGCCGGAAACAACATTGCCGGTCGAAACCACAATTTCAACTGATGATTCACTTTGGTATACAGAGGAAACTACTTTGTATACTGAATATGAAACGACTTTACCTGACGGTTATTATTCTACAGAGGCTACAACTGAGCCGATTGAAGAAGTGACCGAAAGCTGGTACTATACGGATGCCACGGAAGCTTATACAGATTCTTATGTGATTACTGACAATAATTCAGAGTATAACCAGTGGTAAAATCAGTATAATTTTTGAATTGCAATTTTGAATTAAGAAAAAATGCGAAAAGCATTGATATTTTTGTAAAAGTATGATACCATATTAAATATATGATATAATTGTGTAAACTATGATATTATGAATGTTTGGTTTGATAACAAGGAGGACTTGAAAATGGCTTTTGAATTGGAATTGGAAAATGAGTATATGCCAAAAATTAAGGTAATCGGTGTAGGCGGAGGCGGCGGCAACGCTGTTAATCGCATGGTAGCTATGGAAGTTAGAAATGTAGAATTTATTGCTGTAAATACAGATGAGCATGTTTTAAGACTTTCAAAGGCTTCTCAAAAGATTCAGATTGGTGAAAAGCTTACAAGAGGTAAGGGTGCAGGCTCTATGCCTACAATTGGTGAGCATGCAGCTGAAGAAAGCAAAGAAGAAATTGCTGCACTCCTTAAGGATACAGATATGGTATTTGTTACAGCCGGTATGGGCGGCGGTACAGGTACAGGTGCGGCTCCTGTAGTTGCAAGAATCGCTAAGGATATGGGCGTTTTAACAGTTGGTGTTGTTACTAAGCCTTTTGCTTTTGAGGGTAAAAGAAGAATGGTACAGGCTGAGCAGGGTATTGCAGCTCTTGCAGCTTGTGTAGATTCACTTATCGTTGTACCTAATGAAAGATTAAAGTTTGTTTCAGAGCAGAGCATTACACTTCAGAATGCTTTCGCTATTGCTGATGATGTATTAAGACAGGGTGTTCAGAGTATTTCTGACCTCATTCTTCTTCCTGGTCTTGTAAACCTTGACTTTGCCGATGTTACTTCTGTTATGAAGGATGCAGGCTATGCTCATATGGGTATGGGTAGTGCAACAGGTAAGGATAAGGCAATTGTAGCTGCTGATAAAGCTATTTCAAGCCCACTTCTTGAAACATCAATTGATGGTGCAAAGGGTCTTATTATCAATATCACAGCTTCTGCAGATGTTAGCCTTGATGATATTGATGCTGCATCTACAATGATTAAGGATAAGGTGTCTGACGATGCTAACATTATCTGGGGTGCTGTTATCGACGATAAGCTTGACGATGCAATGAATGTTACTGTTATCGCTACAGGTTTTAATGCAGATGGTCAGGTTGCTAAGAAGAAATCTGACGATTCTGTGATTATTGAAGATAAGAAAACATCAAAAGCATCATCTTCTGTATTAGATAAAACAGAGGATGAAGATGATGATACATTCTACGACATTATGTCAATCTTCAATAAGTAATTGAATTTACGAAATTAAGGACTGCCAAACGGCAGTCCTTTTTTAATAGTTTTAAAATATAAAAGCACGAAAGTCGTACTATCTTTTTAAAGTATCAATGTTTGAGCATAGCCTAACAATTTTCTGTAAAACAAAAACTGCCGTCATTATAACGGCAGTTTTTTGATGCGTATTAATCTTAAAATATTATTGGACCTTATTATAAAAGATACTTAGAAACATTTCAAAGAATTTTTCTTCGTCAACATAGTACTCTGCATATTTTTCGCCCATTTCAATTTTGCCCGGGATACTTGCAGTATCAATTGCAAATCCGTCGCTCAAAAGAACATTTGCGGCTAAATACGATATTTTAGAAGGGTTAAGGTTTGAAGAAGAATAATGCTTTGAAGCATCAAAAAGGTCAAGTGGAGTTGAAAAATTATTTTTAGTTTCTGTTATTAGCTTGTTGATAAAGGAATTTAGATATGTTTGCTGTCTTTGCATACGAAGACTATTAGATTCTAAATTTGTTGTATCTCTCAATCTTACAAATCGCTCGGATTGTTTTCCTGTAAGAAGATACGATTGACCATTTTCAAATTCTCCGATAGTTTCAGGTGAAACAACATTAATTCCGCCTAAAGCATCATTTATTGCTGAAATACCGTTAAGGTCAAGTGCGTAATATGACGAAATAGGGAAGTTGTAAAATAACCTTTCTACACTGCTAACTGTATTTTCAGCACTTGCTTCGTTTGAGTTGCCGTAAGCATATGAAAGACATATTTGCTGAACAGCAGTTTCTACAAATGTACCTGTTGCAGAATATGTTGCAACATCCGTCATAGTATCTCGAGATACATTTATTAATGTAGATTTACCTGTTGAGGTATCAACCGCCATAAGTATAATAACATCGGCTTGTCCGTTTGTTCCGTTAATTTTGTATGAGCCTTCGATATTTTCCTTATCAATACCCATAAATAAAATACCGGCAATGTTTTTATTTAAAGTATATGTGTTGCCTTTATATACAATAGTCTGTCCGCTTTCCTGAAATTCAGCATTAATATTATCAGGTGCGGAAATGGAATAATCAGATGGTTTAATTTGATTGCTACCATCAAACAGTAAGTAAGCGACAATTCCTGTAGCTATAAGAACAAGTGAAAGGATACCGCAACCAATACCAATTAATATTTTCTGCCACTTTTTCATTGATGTGCTGTGGTGGCTATGATGATGTCCGTGACTATGACTACTGCTGTGATGATGACTATGGTGATGTCCGTGACTATGACTGCTACTGTGGTGATGACTGTGGTGGTGATGTCTGCTACGACTTCTATCAGACATCAATACAGGGGTATCTTCATCTGCTCTGTGAGTTGAGTCAGTAGTAGAATTGGAACTCTTTTTCTGTTCACCACGACCTCTGTTAGACATAAGAATAAAATTCTCGTCGCTTGAACGATGTGAAGAACCTGAATGTGAGTGATGATGGTGGTGATGATGACTACCTCGGCTTCTTGTAGACATAAGAACGGGAGTTCCGTCATCTATCACTGAATGGGAATGATGTTTCTTTTTAACTCTTTTGCGGTGTTTGTTTTTTTGAGCCAAAACGAAGTCATCAGCATCATCGTGTCGTGTTTTTTCATCAACAGCTACGGGTGTACGCTCGCCTTGCAAGGAAATACCTTCATTTGCTGTAGTTTCTTCTACTTCATTTTTATCTTCCG
Organism: Ruminococcus sp.; assembly: GCA_036310085.1. Lineage (GTDB taxonomy): Bacteria > Bacillota > Clostridia > Oscillospirales > Acutalibacteraceae > Ruminococcoides. Next base: position 3,365 of record JAXJSN010000027.1, on the reverse strand, counting down.
TAATTTCTTCAGACGGTGAAATTTTAGAAGTAGTTTTTTCTACAGTCTCGTTTTTTGGTAAATCGCTTTTATTTTTTTTATTGTTTTTTAAAGTAATAAGCTCTACTTCGGAATCATCATAATTTAAAGCTATAAACTGATTATTTGCGTTATTATCGCTCGAAGAAATAAGCTCTTGATCGTTTTCGCTGTCATAATTTATAAAATGATTATTTGAATCTTTTGAAAGCTTAGTAGTTTGATTATTTTCATCAAATGAACTCATCTTTAATCAATGCTCCCTGAACAAGGTATCTGCCTCTACCATAATTTACACAGGTACTTAATGTTAAAATTTTGTCTGATGTTGTTAATTCATAATTATCAACAACATTTTGCGTGAGTGAACGAGGATTAGTAACAGTGTCAAAATATTCTTTAATGTCGCTTTCTTTGCTAAAATCAAATGTATTCATAATATGTCTTGAATCATAAATAAAAGCAGACACAACCTCGTATGTTAATTTGCGATCAGCGGTATATACATAGATATATCTGTTTTTATCAAAAAAGTCTTTATCCTCAAATTTATGAAGATGATGGAACATTGACCCATCAGCCATATTATGACCATAAAGAACAGTTACCGGGTCTGAAAAATCACGCCCATTACATTCTTGCGAATATATAGCTCCTGAAAAACTGTAATTCTTATAAATATCGTGGTCAAGATAATAATTATCGCTATAATTACTTTTGCAGACAGGATAATTCACCTTTGTATTTGGAATATAAATCCAAGCATAAATATCAGGGTTTTGCTCCTGAAGCTCGGTAAAATCAAAAGGATTTTCCTTTTCTTTTTCATTAATTACAGAGGGGGCGGTTATTTCAGTAACCGGTGCTGTAGAATTAAGGGTTGAGTCTGCAGTTGTAGTATTTTGACCATTATAATATGGGGTTTCCAGATTACTTGTTTTATCTACGATAATATATAGTCCGGTACCTACTATAGCGATTGAAGATATTATGATAAGCATAATAGGCAAGAAGTTGTTTCTTTTTCTCATATTAAGTCACCTTTTAAAGTTATTTTACCATTTGTGTAACAGAATGTCAATATAATGTTGTTATTGTGCAAAATTAATATTAATAATAATCTTTGTAGTATCTAAAAGATGTATTTTATTTGTTTAATTATTATTTTAACTTGTCATTATTCTATATACAAAACAGTTTATATATAGTAAAAAAGTCTCCACAAATATGCGGAGACTTAAAATTATTAATTATTTGCTTGTTTTAATAAGCTTTGTTGCAGCTGCACCGCAAGTTGCTACTGACATAAGTAAGATTATATACGGAGCATAATTTGTTTCTACACCTGTTTTTGGGGAAGTAACACAATCATCAATGATAATATTGTATACAGGAGTTTTTTGTGGTGTTGCCGGTGGGCAAGTAGCTTCTGGGCTTGCAACACAAGTCTTGCAATTTGCACCATGACCATTAGGACAAGTATATTGTGTTTTAGTAGTACAAGTTTTGCAAGTAGGACCGTGACCATTAGGACAAGTGGTTGCTGCAAAAGCGGGAACTACTGACATAACCACCATAACCAATGCAAATGAAATTGCTAATAAAGTTTTCTTCATAATATATTATCCTCCTAATTCTAAACTAAAATATGGAAATACACAAATCTAACTTCAAATATTATAGCATATGTTTTTTAAAATGTAAATATAAAAAATTAATTTTATTAGACAAAAAATGATTTTATTTTAGAAGATTGTTTGTTAATAATACAAAACAGGTTATATCTAAACTTTAAACTATTGCATAACCAAAAATAAAAATGTATAATCTAAATATACTTGAGCGTAAATGCTCAGATAATAATCCGAAAGGAATATATATTATGGATATTAAACAGATACAGAATAAAATACTTGAGTTAAAAAAGGAAAAAGATGCTTGTATATTAGCACATAGCTATTTATCACACGATATACTCGAAATTGCTGATTTTACCGGTGATAGTTACAAGCTGAGCGTAGATGCAAGTAAGGTTGAGAATAAAAATATTATTATGTGCGGTGTGCGTTTTATGGCTGAAACCTGTAAAATACTTTCACCTGAAAAAACTGTATATCTTGTACAGCCGTCAGCAGGTTGTTTTATGGCTGACCAGATGAGCAAAGAGGATATTGCACAGGTTAAGGAAATGTATCCTGATTATTCGGTTGTTGCATACATAAATACAACAGCAGATTTAAAGACAATTTGCGATGTTTGTGTTACAAGCTCATCAGCAGTTAAGATTGTTAATAATATGGAAAACAAAAATATTCTTTTTATTCCTGACTGCAATCTTGGTTCTTATGTTGCTCAGCAGTGTCCTGATAAAAATGTAAAGCTTTTAAATGGCGGTTGTCCTATTCACGCTTGCGTTACCGCTGATGATGTAAAGCAGGCTAAGGCTCTTTATCCTGAGGCAGAGCTTCTTGTGCATCCGGAGTGTACTCCTGAAGTTACTGCATTTGCTGATTATATTGGCTCAACATCGGGCATAATGGATTATGCAGTTAAGTCTGATAAGAAAGAATTTATCATTGGCACAGAAATCAGTATTGTTGAACATCTTCAGTATATGTGCCCTGATAAAATGTTTTATGCTCTTTCTTCAAAGCTTATTTGTCCGCATATGAAAATTACTACACTTTATGATGTTTATAATTGTCTGTTAGGTAAAGCAGGAGAAGAAATTGTTCTTGATAATGACACAATTTCTTCTGCATCAAAGTGTATTGATGAAATGATTAGACTTGGATAATAGAGGCAATTATGGCAAAAAAAGCATTAATAGCTATGAGTGGCGGAGTGGATAGCTCTGTTTCTGCATATCTAATAAAAAATCAGGGATATGAATCTACCGGTATAACCTTAAAACTCTTTGATAACGAAGAAACTGATGAAAAGCAGGAAAAGGCTTGTTGTTCACTTGATGATATTGAAGATGCCAGAAGTGTATGTTATAACCTTGGTATACCTTATTATGTATATAATTTTAAGGATAGCTTTAAGGAGAATGTTATTGATCGTTTTATAAGTGCTTATGAAAACGGAACAACTCCGAATCCGTGCATAGATTGTAACCGATATATAAAATTTGAAAAGCTTATACGCAGGGCAGAGGAGCTTGATTTCGATTATGTTGTTACAGGTCATTATGCTATAATTGAGTATGATGAAAATTTGCAGCGGTATATTCTGAAAAAAGCAACAGACATTACAAAAGACCAAAGCTATGTATTGTATTCGCTTACTCAACAACAGCTTGCAAAGACTTTATTTCCTCTTGGTAAAATGACTAAGAATGAGGT
>JAXJSN010000026.1:0-10774 GCA_036310085.1 Ruminococcus sp. | reverse complement strand
GAAATTACTTTAAAAGGTCTTGAGTATTTGCAAGAGAATTCTATTATGCAGAGATTGTTGAAAACCGCAAAGGGAATAAAAGAAATTACACCGGGATTTTAAGTTTATTTTAAGCACTTTGTAACCGACATTTGTGTCGGTCGCAGGGTGCTTTTTTAATACCAATTTTAAGGAGGTGAAACTATGAAAGTAAAGACAATAAAGGCTTTTATTGACCGTGAAGCTGATATGAAGCATCGTATTGTAGGTGAGGAATTTGAAGCTGATGAAATAAGAGCAAAGTATCTTGAAATTCTTAAATTTGTAAAGGCTGTTGAGCCTAAGAAGTCAACCAAGAAAACAACAGATGAAACGAACTAAGCACTTTTGCATTTGATTGCAAGGGTGCTGTTTTTGTGTCTTAATTTCGAGCAATTTTTCTGTCGGGATTAAATTTTAATAATTACACCGACTATCTGCTCGGATTGTGTCAAGCGTTACGCTTGCCCAAAACTTTGATGGCATAAAAAGCTAAGGAATAAGCCAACGGGCATTAAACGGAAAGGAAAGCTATGTCTATTAAGTTAAATATTCAGAAATTTGCAGAGGGTAACACCGACCCAAATCCAAACGGTGGCACTAACGCTAATCAGGACGGCGGTAATGCTCCTGAGCCAAAAACATACAGTCAGGAAGACCTTGATAAAATCGTTACCGCAAGGACCGACAGAGCGGCAAAATCAGCCTTATCTTCATTCTTTAAGCAAAAAGGATTAACTGAGGATGAAGCTAATAACGCAATCTCAGCTTATCTTGAAAACAAAGCAAAGAATACACCGGATGTATCAGCTTTGCAGAATAATTTAACTGCAGAGAAGAATGCACGAATAAAGGCTGAAATTAACAGTTCTGCGACACTTGAAGCTATAAAGCAGGGTGTTGATATAAAATCAATTCCTTATGTGCTTAAAATGGCTGATTTTAATAATTGTATTGATGACAAAGGCAATATTAATAACGATAGTTTATCAAATGCAATTAAAACTGTACTTGAAGCTGTTCCGGCTCTTAAAACTACTATGGAAACCGGGTCAAGCAATGGCGTACAGGTAATCGGCGGCGATGGTTCAAGTAATCAAAATGCAAATCAAAAATCACAAAATAATGGTGTTCCAACCAAAAAATGGAATAGATTTAATAATTAAGAAAGGATTTTTATTTTATGCCAAATTTAAATTATGCTGAAAACTATAGTGGCGATCTTCTTGAAATACTAATTCAGGGTTCGCTTACATCCCCCTTCATTACATCAAATGTAAAATGGCTTAATGCCAAGACATTCCACTTTACTCAGATGAGTACAAGTGGTTATAAAAACCATAAAAGAGACGGCGGCTGGAATGCCGGTACTTATGCACAGAATGAAACAACATTCACAGTTACTCACGACAGAGATATTGAGTTTCTTGTTGATAAAGCGGATGTTGACGAAACAAATCAGACTGCATCAATTCAGAATATTTCAAACACTTTTGAGCTTACTCAGGTTGTTCCTGAAACTGATGCTCTTTTCTTCTCAAAGGTTGCACAGGCGGCTCAGGCTGTTGACGGCTACCACAGTGCTACTGCGGTGTCTGCGTGGACAAAAGAGAATGTGTTCAGTAAGCTTAAGACTATTCTATCTGCTGGTAAGCTTCGCCGTTACAGAGCAAAGGGAAGTCTTATTATGTATGTTACATCGCATATTATGGACCTTCTTGAACAGTCAACAAGCTTTACTCGTAAGATTGAACTTACACAGATTGCCGAGGGTGGTCAGGGTATCGAAACACGAGTAACAGACATTGACGGTGTTCCTGTAATGGAAGTAATTGATGATGAGCGTTTCTATGATAAGTTTAATTGGGAGCCTGAGAGCGGTGGCTTTGAACCTGCAACAGGTGCTCACAAAATCAATGTACTTGTCGCTTGCGGTCAGACTTGTAAGACTGTACCAAAGATTGCAAGTATTTATTTCTTTGCTCCGGGTGCTCATACAAAGGGTGACGGTTATCTTTATCAGAATCGTTCTCTTTCAGATGTTTTTGTGTTCCCAAATGGCAAGGACAATAAAGTTGACAGTGTCTTTGTTGATGTGGATACTTTGGAAGTAGCTTGATATGTTTGTTACTTACATTGAAAATCAAGGAAATATATCTGAATTTCAGCTTAAAGCCGCAGAGCATATTGATGCTTTGACTTATAATCGTATTTTTTATGACAGGCTAACAGATTTGCAGAAGAAAATCATCATTAAAGTGCATAGCAGACTTACTGCTTTTGAACAAGAAAATGCTGATATGATTGCTTCGTATCTAAAAAGCTACAGTATTAATGGTACGGCTATGGAATTCGGTGCAAGCTGGAATTTAATGTGTATAAATGGTGTTGCTATCCCGGCGGATTTGTACACTTTGTTAAAAACGACAGGTCTTTGCTATACTGCTATTTAAGAGGTAATAAGCTATGAAATTTCCATCACTTGTAAAAAGTCAGTTTTGCAAAACTCCGGTTGAAATAACTATATATGGCGAGGGTGTTACCGAGGACGGTGCACCCATCTCCGCTTTTGAATGTCAGGATTTATGCCCATCAGAGGACCTTTATCCATCTGAAACACTTCATATCGGCAATCTCTTTTGTAATTTGCAGTCAAATGCAAAAACTGTTTATACTAAAGAACAAAAAATCGTTCAAATGTCAGGTGTTTTGCTTTTTAATGGGGATATTGCTCCTAACTGCGAAATAATTAGTGGTGGTTTTGTGTTACTAAACGGAGAAAAAAGAATTATAGTTAAAGGTGTTAAGCATCGTAATCCGGATGGTACTGTTAATTATACTGAATTGGATGTGATTTGATGTTTAGTGTAAATTCAAGTGTAAACTTAAATTTTAAAATCCTCAAACAGCTTGAGGATAATGCTATAAAAGCTCTTGAGAATACCGCTGATGCGTTGCTTGAAGAGGTGAAAAACGCTCAGGTTATGCCTTTTGAAACTGGTAATCTGCAAAATGAAAATACATTTGTTGATTACTCTAATTCAGCAAACGGAGTAATAAGCATTGTTTCTGACACACCATATGCAAGACGATTGTATTTTCATCCGGAGTTTAATTATAATCGAGATGAGAATATTGCTGCCGGCGGAAAGTGGTTTATTCCTTGGCAAAAGGGCGGTACTCGTGAAAACTTTTGCGTTGAAGCCTTTGCTGAAATTTATAAGAGGTTATGTAAATTATGATAACACTTGCAAATATTAGAGATTATATCAAGCAGTTAGCTATTGCAGATAATCACTACATAGGTAAGCTTGATAATAAAAAAGATAAATCAATTGGTGTTTATTCTTTAAAAAGAGGAAGTCCACCTGTGACTGCAATTAGCGGAAACAGTACATATGATATAATCGGTGTGTCAATTTTCATTCATTGGAATAACAATGCAAATGAAACAGAGATAATCGCAAGAAAGCTTTACGAAAAGCTTAGAACAGTTAAACAATTAAAGATAAATAACACGCAAATATATATGATTCAGCTTCTTGTTCCTGAACCGGTCGATATAGGTACAGATAATAAGGGTGTTTATGAGCGTGTAATTGAAATGGATATTTATTATGAAAGGAAGTAATGAGTATGGAAATAAAAAATGGAGTTTTTCCTTGCTATGAAAATCAGTTTGCTGTTGGTCAAAACGGTACAGATACAGCCGAAACAACAATAGCTAACTGTGAGGAATTTTCGGTATCGTTTGATAACGGTGTTGAGGAATGGACAGCTTTTGAAAACGAGGGTTGGAAATCAAGGCTTATGACTGCAAAAGCTATAACTATTTCGGTTAAAGCAAAGCGTACAATTGGTGATGAGGGTAATGACCTTATTGCAGGTCTTGCGTTTAAAAATGGCACAGCAGTACAAGTGCCGTTTAAATGGGCATTCCCGGATGGTTCAACTGTTTTATTCAAAAATGCCGTTGTGTCTGTAACCGCTAATGGCTCAGGTGCAAGTACCGGTGTTGCACCACTTGAATTTGAAGTAATGAGTAACGGTAAACCCGAATATACACCGGCTGCGTAAGGAGGAATAAGTATGTCGAAAATTATTGATATTACAAATAAGCTTAATTTTGACGAAAAGCCAATTTTTAAAGTTAAAGATATTGAGATTGAGGCTAACAATGATGCTGTTACAATGTTAAAGGTCGCGGCAATATTTGAAAACGATAAGATAAAAATGTCTGATATTTTAGATGCTTATAATCTGCTTTTTGATGAAGAAAATCAGAGAAAAGTCAATTCTCTTAAGCTTAATATTAAGGATTTTTCAACCTTTGTTATGCATACAGCCGAGACGCTTATTAATAATGGCGAGGAACCTGAGGGGGAAACGAAGACCCCGGCTATGACTTAATAGATGATTTTGATTTAATCGTTTCATCTTTTAAGTCGAGCTATGGGGTCAGTATTTACTCCAAAGACTTTCAAAAAATGACTTGGATTGAGTTTCGCTCCTTGCTGTCAGGCTTAGGACCCGATACCCCACTTGCTAGAACAGTTCAAATTCGTCTTGAAAACGATAAAGAAATTCTTAAAAGCTTTACATCTGCACAACATAGAATTCGTAATAAGTGGCGGTCACGAACCGTACACCACTATACTAACGCTGATATGGAAGTAGTATTGAAGCAGTTTCAGGATATTTTTTCGGCGATGTGAATATTACATAACTTAATCAAATGTAGCACACATTCGTAGGAGTGTGTGCTATTTTTATAATCATTTTTTGAAAGGAGGTAATTATTTGAATAATTCTGTTGGTGCTGTAGTCCTAGATTTGTTATTTAATACAGCTTAATTTCAAAAGCAAATTGCCAACATACAAGCTCAGTCAAATGCTTTTAGTAAAAAAATCTCCAGTTCTTTTAATAAAATCGGTGCTGTTATTGTTTCAGCTTTTTCTGTAGCAGCTATAAAAAACTTTACTCAAGAATGTATAGAATCAGCGGCACAAGTTAATGCGGCAAATTCACAGTTTGAACAGACATTTGGGTCTATGCAGTCGCAGGCTAAAGGAGCTATTGCATCGGTGTCAAAAGAAAGCGGAGTGCTAAAATCTCGTTTGCAGGGTGTAGGCACAAGTATTTATGCTTTTGCTAAAACAACCGGAATGGATTCAGCACAAGCTCTATTAATGATGGAAGATGCATTAAAGGTTACTGCTGATAGTGCTGCTTACTATGACCGTTCGCTTGAAGATACCGCAGAGAGCCTGAAATCTTTTCTTAAAGGTAACTATGAGAATGATGCGGCCCTCGGTTTGTCTTGCACCGAAACAACTCGGAATATTGCCGCAAATAAGCTCTATGGCAAATCGTTCCAAGCTTTGTCTGAATCGCAAAAACAGCTTACTTTACTGCAAATGGTAAAGGATGCAAATAAGCTGTCAGGTGCTATGGGTCAGGCTTCGAGAGAATCCGAAGGCTGGGAAAATGTAACTGGTAATTTAAAAGAATCTTGGAATCAGCTTTTAGCGGTTATCGGTAAGCCGATTTTACAAGGTGCAGTTGCAGTTGTTCAAAAGATGACTACAGCTATAACACTTCTTACTGAAAGAGCAAGAAAAGCTGTTGATTCATTATATAAGCTGTTTGGATGGGAAGTTGATAATTCATCCGGTATAGTTCAAACTGCAAAAAATACAGCAGATACATCAAATAATCTTGCTGATAGCGTTGAAAATCAAAAGCAACTTAATGAAGAAAGTAAGAAAAGTGTAGCTTCGTTTGATAAGTTGAATGTTTTGTCAGCAAATAAGACTGATAATAGTTCAAACTCTTCTTCAGGCGGTAGCGAGTTGAGTGATGCTTATTCTGTTTTAGATGTGAGCAAAAGTAAAAATAACAGCTTTGGCAATCTGTACGAAAAAAGCGGAATTAAAGTGTTTGTTGAAAAGCTTCAAAAGAAGATTGATAGTGTTGATTGGGGAGCAATTAGCCAAAACTGTCAAAAGGCTTTTAAAGAGATAAAACCTATATCAGAAACAGCATTTATAGGTTTGAAGAAGATTGCAAGTTCAGCTGTTAATACGATAAACTCTAAAATAGGATTTATCGTTTCTATGTTTGGTAAATCTACTCAAACTATAACAGGCGGTATCTCAAAATGGCTTGAAAAAGATAAGAAAAAAATAGTCGAATACATTAATACTATTTCAAAGGAATTTTCAATCGGATTTGATAATATTTCAGCTACTTATGATAAACTCAGCATAATTTTAGGGGATAGTATTGACCGAATGCGACCTGATATGGAAACAGCTATATCTGTTCTTCTCAGTGGTCTTACAACCTTTGCCGGGAAAGTAGGGGTTGTTATTTCTGAAGCTTTTTCTACAGCAACAGAAAGTATATTAAATTGGATTGAGACTGATGGTGCGGAAATTGGATTGTTTTTAGATACTATACAACAGCAGATAGCTGAGACAATGGAGTTCTTTGGTGGAGTATTTGAAGATATAGGCACAATAATTTCAAACTGGTGGAATGGAGAAAACGGACAACCTGTTTTTCAAAATATCTGCGACATGTTTACGAATATCGGCACTACATTTATGAATGTGTATAACGAATGGATAAAACCGGTATGGGATTTTATTGCAGGGGTAGTTCAATCTGCTTGGAATAATTGTATTCATCCTATCTTTGAAAAAATGCTTAACTTCTTCGGTAAGCTTGGAAATGCAATTTCTACAGTTTGGAATAATTTTCTTTCTCCGATTGTAAATTGGTTTGTTGATACCTTTGGTCCAATTTTAAAAAATGTTTTAATAGCGATAAAAGGTCATTTTGATACTGTATTCACATTTATTGGTGATGTTATAGGTGGATTGTTAAAAATATTAGGTGGTATATGTGATTTTATTTCAGGCGTCTTTAGTGCTGATTGGGAAAAGGCTTGGGAAGGTATAAAAGCTATTTTTGAAGGTGTGTGGGAGCGTATATGGGGCGTTGTAAAAGGCATTATTAATTTGATTATAGATGGTATAAACGACTTATGGACAGGTATTTACAATGTTATTAGCGGTCTTATAAATGGTATTGGCGGTATAGCCGGTGCTATTGGAGATATACTTAGTCAGGATTGGGATTTTTCAATGCCTGAAAAACCGCCACTTATTCCAAAGCTTGCCAAAGGCGGTATTGTAAAAGCTCCAACGCTTGCTGTTGTAGGTGATAACGCAGGGGCAAACACAGGTAATCCTGAGGTTATTGCTCCGCTTAATAAACTGCAGGGGATGATTAATACTTCAAGCGGTGAAGATGTTGTTATACTTACTCAAATTCTTGATATTCTTAAAAGATTATACGAAATGTTTATTATCTTTCGTAATCAGGGTGGAAATAGCTATGAGTTTATTGCAAAAATTAATGGTTCAGAGCTTTTTAATGAGATGGTAAAGCAAAACGAGCTTTATAAAAAGCGTAATAATGGTAAATCTGCATTTGCATAAGGAAGGAGTGAGCGTGTATGGCTAATAATTATAAAGGATATTTGCTGAAATTCGGTGAGAATGTTCTTCCAAATAATTATTTTGTTGAATACTCTTCCACGCCAAATCAAAGGTTGGATAGTGATGCTGAGCGTGATAATTCAGGCAATCTTCATCGAACAACACTTCCAAATGGCAAAACTTCTATATTGTTTTCTACTCATATTTTACATCTTGAAGATAAAATCAATTTGCAAAAGATAATTAATTACTCAATCGTCAACGATGCTCAAAGAAAGTGCTTTATAGAGTATTGGGATGATGAAAAAAATAACTACAATTCAGGCTATTTTTATATTCCTGATATTGAATATAAAATAATGGATGCATCGAACACTGATATTATTTATAGTCCTATCAGTATTGAATTAATAGAGTACTAAGGGGTGATATCTTGATTGATTTAAATGAAGATGTCAAAAAGCTGTTACTTGATAATAGTATTCATAGAAGCCTGATAATTCACTTTCCGGAAGATGATATTGAAGATATTACAAATCAAAATATAATATCTGATAGCTTGGAGCTTAAACAGTCGATTTGCGAAGAAAAAGAGTTTGTTATGGGTGGATGTATAGCAAGTCAATTGACCGTGCAAGTGATAGGGATTAATGCTGCGCTTAATAATAAACGCATTGAAGTGTATCTCAGTCAAACTTACGGCAAGAGTGAGCTTGTTCCGGATGATTCTCTTGTGCCGTCTGATGATTTATCTCCGGGTATGCAGACAGATAGTATAACAGTGCAGATTTTCACCGGAACAATTGACAGCTCGCTCAGACAGAAAAACAGAGCTGTAAAAGAGATTATCGCTTATGATGATTTTTTAAAAGCGGCAAATACATCTTGCTTTGAGTATTTTAAAGGCTTGGCTGCACACAGTCCCACAATGAACTTAGCAACACTTCGTGAATCTCTATGCGAATCATTTCTTTATGGCGGCTATGACTATGAGGGTGATTTTGTAGGATTTAATGATGAAAATACAATGTCACTTAATCTTGATTTGGTAAAATCGGTTTGTAATAAAAAGCTTTCAATAATTGATTTGCTGACTGCTTATTGTGAACTTAATGCTTGTTTTGCTTTTATAGACGGCGAAGGAAAGATTAAGTTTAAACAGCTTATCAATCCTGAAACAGAGTATATTGATTTTTATGCTGAACTTGATTTTGAAGAATATGTAACGGTGCCAATCAATCTTATTATATTCCAATATAACAAAGATGTTGATTTTAAATATGGCTACGGAACAGGCGGTAAACAAAGCTGGTATATATCAGAGAATGTTATAACAAAGTGCTGTACAGATGTTACAAGTTTAATTACTAATTTTTCAACTGATGGTGCAAATTATATTTTTAACGACTTATATTCATATCGTCCGTTTTCAACTGATATATTCGGAAGATGGTGGATTGAACCAGGGGATAAGGTTGTTATAAAAACCGGATTCGATGACACCGAAACTGTCCAAAGCTTTGTTTTCTGTAAAACTATAAAAGGTATTAATGGTCTTAGAGTAAGCTTGAAAGCTCAAGGACCTGAATATTTAGGAAAGGATGAAATAAACAATGAGTTATGATAAGTTAAATTTTGTGAATGGTCAAGCTCCAAAGCTTAACGCACAAAATTTAAATCATATGGATGACGGTATTGCTGATGCTCATGAAAAAATAGCAGACTTACAATCAAAGGCAGATGAGATGGACGAAAGTACATTGAAAGATGCGGAAGGTTCGGTAAGCTCAAATAATATTGCAAAAAATGCTGTTAATGAAGAAAAAATATTTCAAGGGGCGGTTACGAACACAAAGATAGCGGCAAAGGCTATAGCTGCGTATCATATGGGTGATAATTCTGTACCTGAACGAACTATTGTAGATGGAGCGGTATCGTCTGAAAAGCTTGCTAAAAACGCAGTAACCGAAGAGAAACTCCAAATGGGAGCTGTAACTAACACTAAGCTTGCGACAGATTCCGTTTCTGCTACTAAAATCCAAAATGGAGTAGTCTCTGCTGATAAGCTTGCGAATGGTGCAGTCATAACAGATAAACTAAGAGATGCATCTGTAACAACCGTAAAAATGGCTATTGGTTCAGTTACTAATACTCGATTGGCAGACGGTGCGGTTTCAAAAGAAAAGCTTGATGAAAATCTAATGCCTCTAATCGGTAAAGCTATTTATCAAAATGGAGACAGCGTTGCTGCCGGCGATGGTGCTAATGGTAACAGCTATTTCGATATTATTGCTAATAAATATTCTATGGTAGAAACTGATAAATCAATCGGTGGCACTACAATTGCTGTTAGCGATTTTAACATTAAGACTTTGTCAGACGGCACTAAGAAAGATTATAAGAGTATTTACGAGCGTGTAGACGAAACGATGGTAGGGAATTTTGATTATATTATTCTTGAAGGTGGCTGGAATGATATGTTTGCAAGTGTTCCCCTTGGCTCATTAACTGAGCATTATGTTCAAAACATCGAAGATTTGAATGTTGAAACCACCATCGGTGCAACCGAAGCAATCTGTAAACTATTAATAGACCGATACTTTGATATTCCAAAGCTTTTTGTTCTTGGTCATAAAAAAATAGATTGGAAACAAGAAACAGATTGGCTTCCAAGACAAAATGCGTATTGGGACGGCATTATATCTGCCCTTGAAAAATGGGGTATTCCTTATGTTGATTTAAGATATGAATCAAATCTTGCCGCTTGGAACCAGACTATCGCAGATACATATTTTTATCATAAGGTTGTCGATGGTGTGGACCAAGGCGGCGATGGCACTCATCCAAATTACGAGGCTTACAAAAAATTCTATGTCCCTCCTATCGAAAAAGCCTTGCTTTACGGCGTGAATACTCAACCTAAGAAAAGTTTAATTTCTAATGCTTTAGGTGATACTTTAATCCCTGAAATGTCATACTATCTCGGTGAACAAAGTGAAGTTACGCTTGCTTTCCCGTCAAAAATTAAAACAACAGGTAGTGAAATTTACATAAACTTTATTAGTGGTGAAACAGCAACTACTTTAATAAGTAGTGGTTGTATCGGTTTAAAAAGCTTTGTACCGAACGCAAATTCAGTTTGTGAGATTAATGCCAAATATAATGGTGCGTATTGGATTTGCAAAGCAAATCAAACTTCAATAACAAATTAAAGAAAGGATTTTAATTATGAGTAAAAGAATTTATT
>JAXJSN010000025.1:0-35062 GCA_036310085.1 Ruminococcus sp. | reverse complement strand
TGCGTGGTGCAAGGATTTTGTCCATAAATGTTCAAAAACCTTGCACTTGAACAATTTAAAAACTGTAATAAAGCTTGATTATTTCTATGTTTTTAATTTGTTCAGCAGATATTATATAAGTAAATATAATCTTTATATCAATTTGCAATTTGAGTATATTTATTTTTTGTTTTTCTCATTAAAATAACACTTGTAATTACTAATACTCCGCATAATAACTGCTCCAAGGTAAAATTAAATACAAGTACATTTCTTGAATCTCTGAAAAAGTCGCCTAAAAATCTAATTGCACTAAATGCAATAAAACACACGCTTATTAATAATACTTTGTTTTTACAAAATTTAACAAACATCATTAATAATATTAAAAAGAGTATTAGCATTAATGCAGAATCAAACAGTTGTAGCGGAAATTTGCAGTTAATATCATTAATATTTATAATACCGTAGCAACAGCCGTTAAGGTAGCACCCTATCTTACTTACTGAGTAAATCAAAGGATATATTACTGTAAAGCTTGATAGCATATCTGTAAAATCCAATTTATATATTTTACAATACAAAGCTACAAGTAATATACTTGCTATTAATCCACCTAAAAAGGAATAGCCGCTATTAATAAAATTTAATATAGTTATTTTTATGCCGTTTGAAAATAACGACAATAATTTAGCTCCAACTGCAAAACCTATAATATTAGTAACATAACTGAGTAATATATCTAATTTTGTAAAATTTCTTTTTGATATATGATAAAACACTATAAAGCTGATTACAAATGAAATACCGATAATCAGGATATATGTTGAAAATTGAAAACAACCAAAATTTAATTCTCTCATTTTTTCTGACTTTCAAAATATTCTTCCAAGTCACAATAAACTTTAATATATTGACCGGATGTTATATCCTGACCCTCTGAACCTTCAAAGTATTCATCGGAACGCTTTGTGACAATCGGATTTCCCGAAATAAAGTTCAATAAAATACCATCAGAATACGCAAAAGTAACTATAATATCCAAATCTTTATCTAAAGAGTTTTTCTTTGTGACATAGGCTGATATTTTATCAAGCTTTTGTCTGTAATCAGAATTATAAATTTTATCAAAATCTTCGTAAATCCTTACTCCGATTGATTTTTCGCTTACTTCTTTATGCAGATTCTTTTCGCCAAATATATCGGTAATATAATCATTGATATCAAGGACTATTTCGTCTGTATGTGTAATAGAAAAATATGTAGTTGTTTCTGTAATTTCATCTATAAATCTTCTGTCTAAATACTCAACCTCGAAAGTTATATTATCCGACTTTGACACTACATTATATAAATAATAATGCACTCCGCTATCCTTAATTTCAGGGCAAAAAGTTGAACCGTCACAGCTAAGTTCATTTAAAATTATATGTTCACCGGTTTTTGTCATTTCGACAATTTCAAATTTTGAGTCATATTTTTTCTCTAAATATGAAATTATTTTCTGTTCCCTGCTTTCAGGTGTAGAATACATTGACATACCAAAAACCACAAACAAGCCGACTAATATAGCAATTAAAATAATTAATAAGATTATTTTTTTATTTTTCGTCTTTTTTATATTTTCTTCGTTCATAGTATAGTTTCTCTAAGTAAAATCAAATAACAAGTAAATTAAAAATACTTTGTCATAAGTATCGCATTTTCTTTTGGAGAAGAATAATAATCTTTCCTCTCGCCTACTTTTTCAAATCCGAATTTTGAATACAGCGAAATTGCCGCCGCATTGCTTTCTCTAACCTCGAGTGTCAAAAAATAGAAATTATTATGCTTTGCATATGTCACAAGAGCATCTATCAAAGCACTACCGATACCCATTTTGCGATATTTTTCATCAACTGCTACATTAAATATGTATCCCTCGTCAAGAACAAAATTCATACCAATATATCCAACTACAACATCATTTTGAATACACACATAAAAAACTGAGTTTTCATTTTCAAGCTCACTTTCCAAGCTATTTCTTGACCAAGGATGTGAAAAGCATTTTTCTTCGATAAGGCACACCGAATCAAGATGTGCCTTTGTCATTTTTTCAATTTTCATATTCTTCTATAATTTCCTTTACAGAATTATATATTTGCTGACAGCACATTCTGTAAACATCTATATTGCCGCAATACGGGTCGCTGATGTTAAAAATCTCTATTTTACTGTAAGGCACTAACAAACACTCATTTAAAACCCTTGCGTGTGATTGTGACATACAATAAAACTTTTCGTACTTTTCAAGCTCCACCTTATCAATAGCAGTTGAGGTAAAGTCTGAAATATCAACACCTATATCACTGCACACCTCAACAGAATATTCAGACGCTTTCGCCCCATGCATAGCGGCAATCCCAAAGCTTTCCGCTACAATATTAATATTATTTTCTTTTGCAAGCTTATTAAAAATACCCTCAGCCATCGGACTGCGACAGGTGTTACCCGTGCATACAAAAGCTATATATTTTTTATCCTTTTGCATCATACCAAGTCTTTCCTATAGCCGCTTCTGCTACAAGCGGAACATTTAATTTTACAGCATTTTCCATTTCTTCCTGTAATATTATTGCAACTCGCATACTTTCATCCTGAGGACACTCAACAATAAGCTCATCGTGCACCTGAAGTATAAGTCGAGCCTGCATACCCTCGGCTTTAAGCCTATTATCTACCTTTACCATTGCGATTTTGATTATATCAGCAGCTGTGCCCTGAATTGGCATATTTCGGGCTACTCTTTCACCAAAGGACTTGAGCATTTTTTTACCCGAAGTCAACTCAGGAAGATAACGCCTTCTGCCAAACATTGTTTGAACAAAACCGTCATAAGTAGCTTTTTCAACAACATTTTTCATATAATTATCTACGCCACTGTAATGAGCCAGATAATTTTTAATATATTGCGAAGCCTCCTTATTTGAAACTCCAATATCCTTAGCAAGTGAAAATGCACCTATTCCGTAAACTATACCAAAATTGACAGCCTTTGCCCTGCTACGCATAACAGGGGTAATCATATCAAGAGGTAAATTGAATACCTGAGAAGCTGTAATAGAGTGTATGTCTTCATTATTTGCAAAAGCGTTAATCATATTTTCGTCATTTGCAATATGAGCCAAAACTCTAAGTTCAATTTGCGAATAGTCGGCATCTACAAGTACCCAGCCATCTTTTGCAGAGAAAAATTTTCTCATTTCTCTGCCAAGCTCGGTACGAACAGGAATATTTTGCAGATTAGGTTCAGTTGAGCTGATTCTGCCTGTTCTTGTTTCGGTTTGATTAAAGTTTGAATGGATTCTGCCGTCGTCTGCTATAACCTTTAAAAGTCCTTCGCAATATGTGGAATTAAGCTTTGCAAGTGTACGATAATTAAGCACTAAATCAACTATCGGATGCTCATATCTTAAACTCTCAAGCACCTCAGCGTTGGTACTATAACCGCTCTTTGTCTTTTTTTTGCACGGCAAACCTAAATCTTCAAACAATACTTTACCAAGCTGTTTAGGTGAATTTATATTAAATTCGACTCCTGCATTTGTATAAATCTGAGTTTCAAGCTCGGAAAGCTGTTCAGTAAGAATTTTGCCGTAATCCTTAATACCCTGCTTATCGACATCAAATCCGATATTTTCCATCTTTGCAAGAACATTTGCAAGTGGTATTTCAATCTCGGTAAGAAGCTGTACCTGCTCATTTTTTTTAATATCGGACATAAGCTTTTGACAAAGAATATCATACACTGCAAGACAACAATATTTTTTATGCTCCTCGTTATCAGTAAGAGGAATATCAATACCGTAAGAACCGCAAAGCTTATCGTCAGAATAATCCTTTGAAGAAGGTTCAAGAAGATAAGCGGCAAGCTCTACATCAAACACAAGAGATTTTACTTCAAAGTCTTTTTTGTTTGCATATGCAAAAATAGCCTTGCTGTTTCTGGTATACTTTTTAATTTTTTCATTAGTCAGTATATTTTTAAGTATTTGTTCATCATTAGATACAGAAACACTATCATTTAATAAAACTGCAAAACTTTTAAACTCAGTATCAACAAATTCTACATTAATATATGCAATTTCTGTATTTTCAAAAGCAGACAATTCAAGCCCACTATTAACTACAAGAGCTTTTGCAGGTGATTTTTCTTCGATTATTTGCTCGGTTCTATACAGACCGTATTTTTCGATAAGCGAAAATAGTTCGAGCTTAGCCATATATTTTGAACATTCTTCAATGTTTTGCGGCTCTACTTTATAATTTTCAATATCTGTATCAATAGGAGCGGTGCAACAAATTTCACCAAGCATACGGCTAAGCAAAGCATTATCCTTGCTTGCCTTAAGCTTATTGCGAACACCATCTTTTATATCAATTTCATCAATATGCTCATAAATATACTCAACACTATGAAAACGCTTAATAAGGTCGCCTGCACCCTTTGGTCCGATTCCTGCAACACCCGGAATATTATCAGAGCTGTCACCCTGAATTGCCTTAATTTCTATAAGTCCGTCAGGTGTAACACCATACTCCTCTATAATTTTTTCGGGAGTATAGCTTATATCCTGCTTATTTGTGCAGAGGTGAACTGTAGTAAGCTTTGACACAAGCTGCAAGCTATCCCTGTCCCCTGTTGCTATAACACATTCGTTTCCGTTTTGCTCACAAACTCTTGCAAATGTACCTAAAATATCGTCAGCTTCATACCCCTCGCAGGTAACAAGCTTATATCCGAGCAAAGTCAAAAGCTCTTTAAGAGGTTTAATTTGAGATTTAAGCTCTTCGGGCATTCCTTTTCGTGTAGCCTTATAACCTGAATAAGCTTTATGTCTGAAAGTAGGTGCTTTAAGGTCAAACGCAATTGCAACTGCATCAGGATTTTCTTCATTTTTTATCTTTGCAAGCATATTTAAAAATCCATAAATGGCATTTGTAAATTGTCCATCCTTTGTAGTTAAAGGTCTGATACCGTAAAAAGCACGATTTACAATGCTATTTCCGTCAACAACAAGTAATCTCATAATTTATACATCACATCCGTAACGATTCCGTTTTTATAGTAAATTCTCGGCACTCTTTTTCCAACAAGACAAACAACTTCGTAATTTATAGTGCCTGTATTTTCTGCAATAATATCAGCGGTGGGTTCTCCGTTTTTGCCTGTTCCAAAAACAATAACCTCATCACCGATTTTAATATCATCAATATCAGTAACATCAAGCATTATCTGGTCCATACATATTCTGCCCACAATTTTTGCTTTTTTGCCATTAACAAGCATATATCCGTTTTCTGAATTCTGTCTTATATATCCGTCAGCATAACCGATAGGCACGGTCGCAATTTTCATATCTCGCTGAGCAGTGAAGGTTCTGCCGTAAGAAATTCCTGCACCCTTGTTAAGCTGTTTTACATACGCAACAGTTGTCTTTAATGTCATAGCCGGTACAAGGTCGAGCTTGCCAAAAAGCTTTGATGATGGCGACAATCCATATAAAATAATACCTGCACGAACCATATCGCAATATGTATTTGAATAATCAACAATTGCACCGCTGTTTGAACAATGACAAATATCAAAATTTATGCCTGATTTTTCAAGCTCACTTTTAATATAAATAAAATTGTTATATTGTTTTAATGTAAATTCTCTGCCGTCATCAGATTCGTCAGAAACGCAAAAATGAGTAAATAAACCCTCCGGATACAAGGCAGGTAAGCTACAAGCAGATGTTATTTCGTTTATAGAATAATTATCTCTTGGAAACTCCTGACACATAAAGCCTATTCTGCTCATACCCGTATCTGTTTTTATATGAATTTTGCAGGAACAATTATTTTTTATACATTCATTTGAAAGCTGTTTTGCATAATCAAGACAAAACACAGCCTGAGAAATATTATAATCGCTTAATCTTTTAGCTTCGCCGGCAGGAGTATAACCTAAAATTACAATCGGCTTTGTACAGCCTGCTTCACGAATTTCTACACCTTCATCTATATTTGAAACAGCAAAATAGTCTGCTCCTAAATTTTCATAAATTTTAAAAAGCTCTGTTGCTCCGTGACCATAACCGTCAGCCTTAATAACGCAACAGATTTTTGTATTGCAATTAAGTTTGCTTTTAATTACTTTATAATTATGGGCAATTGCATCAAGAGAAATTTCAGCCCAGGTTCTTTTTACAAATTCCATTAAATATAACCTTCTAACAATTATAAATATACTATTTATATTATACATCTTTTACATTTTTAAATCAATACAATTATGACTGTTTATATGTGTTTCAATTTATTACTTATTACAAATTGATTTTTTTAGGATATTTTGGTAGAATATAAGAGAATATGTATTTTAGGAGGTAAAAATGAACACAAACAACATTATTATTCTGTCTTCTTTTGTCGTGTACCTATTGATAATGATAGTTATCGGCTTTGTATGCTCAAAAGGAACAGAAAACAACGAGGATTACTTCCTTGGTGGTCGTAATCTTGGCGGCTGGACTGCCGCACTTTCAGCTCAGGCATCTGATATGAGTGGCTGGCTGCTTATGGGTCTTCCGGGTTCTGTTTATCTTGCAGGAACAGGTGAAATCTGGATAGCTATAGGTCTTTTAATCGGCACAATCCTTAACTGGTATATTGTATCTGCAAGACTTAGAAAATACACAATTGTAGCAGGAAACGCTCTAACAATTCCTACATTCTTCCAGAATCGTTATCGTGATGATAAAGGAATTATTAAAATTTTCTCTGCAGTAATTATCGCTATTTTCTTTACAGTCTACACCGCATCAGCTTTTAGCTCAGGCGCTAAGCTTTTTGCAACACTGTTTTCTGATGACAAAAACTATAATACAGTCTATGTAATTGGTCTTGCTATTGCCGCAGTTGTAATACTTGTTTACACATTTATGGGTGGTTTTAAAGCAGTATGTATTACTGACTTTATTCAAGGTATGCTTATGCTTGTAGCAATTCTTGCTGTTCCGATTCTTGCATACACTACTCTTACATATGACACAGGTTTTTCACAGTCACTTATTAACAATGGTGTTTCTAACCCAACAAATTTCTTAAACTTCTTAACAAATGAAGACGGTTCTTCCGTTTCAGCCGTTTCAATCATTTCAAATCTTGCTTGGGGTCTTGGTTACTTTGGTATGCCACATATTCTTATAAGATTTATGGCTGTTAAAAGTGATGCAGAAATTAAAAAATCAAGAACAATTGCTATTATTTGGGTTGTAATTTCTCTTACTGCATCTTGCTTTATCGGTCTTGTTGCAAGAGGTTATCTTACAACTCAGCTTGATAAAACAACCAGCGAAACTGTATTTATCAGAACTATTCAGCAGTTCTTCTCAAACAACGGTATCTTAATATTTATTGGTGGTATTTTCCTTTGTGGTATTCTTGCCGCAATTATGTCTACTGCTGACAGTCAGTTACTTGTTACAGCTTCTGCTATTTCAGAAGATATGTACAAGGGTGCAATCAAGAAAGATGCAAGCGAAAAAAGCTCTCTTCTTGTAGGTAAATTTGCTGTTGTAGCTGTAGCTATAATCGGTTTCTTTATAGCACTTGACCCTAACTCAAGCGTAATGGCACTTGTATCTGATGCTTGGGCAGGATTTGGCTCAGCGTTTGGCCCTGTTGTACTTCTTGCGTTATTCTGGAAGCGTTCAACTCTTGCAGGTGCTGTAAGCGGTATGGTAACCGGTGCATTAACAGTTATTGTTTGGGACTATATTCCGCTTGTAAACGGTGTTACACCTTATGCAGCTACAAATCTTTATTCACTCGTTCTCGGATTTGCTTTTGCTCTTATTGTAAATGTAATTGTTTCACTTTGCACAAAGAAGCCTTCAAAGGAAATCATTAAAGAATTTGAATCAATTAAAACAGTTGAAATTTAATAAGTGATTTTTAAATTTATTTAGTTATCACGATATACACAACAAATGCTAATTAAATAAATAAAAAGCCTATAGCTTTAAGAATTATTTCTTATGCTATAGGCTTTATTCATATAAAAGGGGGCTCGCAAAGCAGAATAACGAATAACGGAACCGATAATTCTGCTTTGCGAATATCAGACGGATTATTAATAATCCTGTGCTAACAAAGTTTTGTGTGGGTGGAAGCTGATATGTGTGTGGGCATATCAGCTTCCAAGGGTGAAATAAATTATGAATTACTTTTTTGAAAGCTTTTCCATAATATTGGCTGGTTCTTTTGGTTGATGTACATTGCACCAAGAAGCAGAACCGGCTGCACTTTTTGCGGCAATCTCTGCAAGTTTTGTAAACTTGTCTGCCATCATTTTAACTGTTTTCATTTTTGTTTCTCCTTTCATTTTTTAAAAATAAAGTCACGATTATTAAAAAGGCTACAAATAAATCAGTAATTATTATTATATCAGCCTTGATTTCAAAAAAATAATTTAGTAAAACAAATAGTAAAATATGAGATAAATATATTATGATTGATATTATCTTAAATTTTTTCCTATCTTCATATTTAATTGGCTTATTTATATTTTCTATTGGAGCAAATAAAATTATAGTAATCAAAGAAAAAACAACAAAGGTAATTAAAATAAAAATTCTATATACGCTGTTTTTTACAACGCTATCAATTAATACACTTAAAATAAAAACAGATATGTATGTAAGATTACATTTTAGATGTGTATTACAGTGAAGTCCACCGCTATATTTTCGTATAGTATAAAAAGTAAGATAAAACAGTAATCCTTGGGCAATACAATTAAAAACGATACTTAAAATACTTACAATTATTATTCCCAGTGCGGTTGAGAGAATAAGCTCAGTTCCATACACATAAATATCTAAATTTTCTTTTTCAAAGCAATCTTTAGACAACAAAAAATCTGCTATATTTTCTGATAAAGAATGAATCATAAGCTTTCGCTCCATAACTTTCTTTACCATTAATATAGCAGATTTTTAATTAAAATGTCAGTAGTTTGTTAAAGTTGGTAGTTATTCCGTTAAACTTGGTATTTCAAGCATTAAACTAACCAAAAAGTTATCATCTTTTTCGCTGATTTTTATACAACCATTATATTTTTTTACTATATTATTAACACTTTTCAATCCATAGCCGTGAAATAATTTGTCATTTTTATTAGATATCAGTTCGGGGTTATTTTTTAAAACTGATTCCTTAATACAGTTTTTAACATTTACAACATAATAATCCCCTTTTTTACTCAATGTAAGTCCCATTGACTTATTTCTGTTTTGCTTATTTAGTGCTTCGATTGCGTTATCTGTCAAATTGCCAATTATTGTAATAAGGTCTGAGCCATCAATCCTAGAAAAATCACTATCGACCTTAATTTTTATATCAATACTATTTTCTTTGGCTTTTCTATAGGTAACATTTAAAATTGAATTAAGGTAAATATTTTTACTGTTAAATACTTCGGCACTTTCATTAAGCTTAGTGGTAATATTTTTACACATTTCCTCAGCTTCGGATATATCTCCGCTCGAAATCATCTCAGCAATACAAAAAATCTGATTTTTCATATCGTGCTTAATTCCGGCAATTTCGTTAATATACTTACCTGCGTTATCAATTTCTTTCTTGTACATTTCCTGTTCTCTTTGCATAAGCAAATTTCGAGTTTTCAGCTCGTAGCTCTGCCCTACCTTAACCATAATACTCAAAATCATTATTGCAATAGCAAAAGCCAAAATTGCTATTAATCCTAAAAACACTCGGTATAAATCCGATGTATTTGAATCGCAAACTATAGCATAGCTTAGCAATAAAATTACGAAAATAATTATAGGAATAACCAAGAATACAGCAAAGTCAGAAATCTTGTTAAATTTTATTTTACTTTTATAAATCTTTCGTATTACATATAAAATGAAAATATACACAAGATTAATCATAGTCACACTGACTATGCGGTACAGCGAATTGTGTATTCCTATATGTGACGGATCAAGTCCGAGTATTCCAACCGAAAAATGCAATAGTCCAAACGATACACTCATACATAATAGGTATTCAAATATTGGTATGAATAACCTTAAATACCAATGTCCATTTAAGCACAGCATTGAATACGGAATCATAACTGCACAATATAAAACTATTTCAAAATGTTGGAACAATGAATAATAATAATTTTGAATATTAATGACTAAAAACATAAAAATAACAGCGACAATACAGCATATTATATTTTTCTTTTTAGAAAATTTCCCTTCAAAAAACAAATAGCAAAAAACGACAAAAACTGAGCTTTGCAATAAGCTTATTGCTACTTCAAATACACTATAAAATATATCAATCACTTTGCTCTACACTCCATTCCAAAAAAGCTTCCTTTACAAGCTTGGAATTTTTCCTGCTCATTGGAATCTTTTTTAAATTTTGCAAAGTAATTTCATTTGAATCAATAGTTTTTATGTATTCAAGATTAACTATATAGCCTACATGAGCACGAACAAAACCACGGCCCAAAAACTCTGACTCAAGACTTGTCAGCGAATTTCTTTCTGTATAATCGCCATCTATAGTATGAATAACTACATTATTAACCAACTTTTCAAGATAAATAATATTAGAATATTTAATTTTAATAACATTTGAGCCACTTTTGAGCCTTAGCACGGCTTTTTTGTTAATATTTTTATTTAGCCTGCTAAAAATACTCTCAAGATCTTCTTTTAAATGGCTTTTTCTTATAAATCCAAATGCATCGGTTGAATTATAAGCATCAAAAACATATGATTCTTTATTAGAAACAAATACTACAGATGTTTCGTCAGAATTAAACCGCTTAGCCACCTCTATTCCATTAAGCTGAGGCATATCAATATCAAGAAAAATATAATCATAAACTATATCTGACTTAAGTAGCTTTTCGGGATTTATAAAAACATCAATTCGACTTACTTTATCACCCATTAATATATGCAAGGTTTTTTCAAACTTATTTGCAAAATAAAAATCATCGTCACATACTGCAATCGTCAACATATTATCCCCCTGTATTAGATTTCAAAATGACTTAAACAAAACGATTTAGTTCTGCATTATAGTTATAATCAATTGAATTTAGCGTTGTATTAATATCATCAATATCAACCGAAAGAGATTTGCAAAGCTCTTCCAAAGAAGAATAGTTATCTCTAAGCTGAGTATTAATATATGATAGTAAAATAAACGGATCCTTTGGCAATGACATAAAATTCTCCTTATTCTAAAATATCTATTATCTTACCGGTATACAAAGCTTGCAAGCTCTCGCCCATATATTTTTTTAATTGGTTAAAGCCTACTTTGCCTGTACAATGACCGGTATAAAGCTTTTGTAATTTTTCAACTTTAAGAGTTTTGGCAATTTCGCTTAGCTCGCTCTCTGAGAAAGTGCAACACTCCTCACCATTCTTTGTGCCTTTCATATGCAAGCCACCCACAAAAGCATAAATATGTTTTTGTGGAAAAGCGTTTTTAACCTCGGTAATAATGTTGCATACTCCGGCATGAGAACAGCTGTTAAAAACAACAAGTCCCTTTTCAGTTTCAAAAACAAGGCTCAGTTCATGCGAAAAATCATCAGGAACAAGCTTATCATCAACCATTTTATAAAGTCCTGCACGCTCCCCTATTGCGTCAAGCCCCTTGGTTGTATGAGGAACAATATACACTCCATTGTCAAGCTGTGTGACACAGTTTACAAACACAAAGTTATCTTTATGCTGAGTTAGTATCGCTGACGGCACTCCAATTGGATGAATACCACCGGAAGAAGAATAATAATCATTTTTTGCATCTTCCATTGCATAAAGCTTTATTTTTGGATATTTGCTTAAAAATTCTAAAAATCCACCTGCATGGTCATAGTGTCCATGCGACAGAACGGCAAGTTTGACATTATCAATACAAATATTAAGTGTATTGGCGTTATGTATAAATGCCCCTGTCTGCCCTGCATCTAAAAGATAGGTTTTATGATTATACTCAATCAACAAGCTCAAACCATGTTCTGCAATTAAATCAGAGTAAGCTGTGTTTTCAATAAGCACTGTAATTTTCATTTATCCACCTGATTCTAATAAAAATATACTAATTATTTTATTATAACAGATTATGTCATTTTCAATCAAGTAAAGTCGGCTGATTTTTTATTTTTTATTTATTTTGTTTAATATTTATGCTATTTTATACAATTTATTAATTATTATTTTTATGCTATTAATACTGTAAAATTTGGAATAATTATTTTAAGTCGTATATTAATAAGTATAATATTACCTTGATTAATTTTATTGTTAGTTTACACAACTTTAAGACACATTCATCTTGCATTTTGTTAAAATAAGATGTATAATGTTGATAAGATAATAATAAAATTTTACAATTCATACAAGGAGTGACTAAAATTATGAAAATACCAAGTTTTAAAAAATTATTTGCTGTTGTTCTTTCAGCATTAATGCTGTCATCTGTATTTACACTACCACTATCCGTAAATGCCGCCCAAATTCCTGATGATTCAGGTATCAGCGTGAGTGTTAATGATACCTTTACTGACGAAAATGGTATTGTATATACATTCACAAATAACTCTGGAGTTAAAAATAAGAAGAGTGCTTGGATTATAACAGGGCACAATGGTACGACATCAGATTTAAAATACATTTATTGGAATAAAAACGGATATGATACTATTATTATTGGAGAATCGGCTTTTAGAGATAATTTAGTTTTAAATACTATGGATGTTCCAAATTCAATATATAGAATTGACGATTATGCATTTTATGGTTGTTCAAATCTTACCCTTATTCGACTTGAGCGTCCATACGAAAATGATAAATTAGAAACCATTGGAAAATACGCATTCGCATATTGTGATTCTCTTAAGTACACCGACTTAAATAAATACACAAACATAATTTCTGAATATGCTTTCCTTGGTTGTACTAATCTTGAAGAAGTAAGTTCCAGTACAAAAAGCATAGGTAAAGGTGCATTCTCAGGTTGTGAAAAACTTACAGAAGTAAGTTTCAGTAATTCTTTAACTGAGCTGGGAAGCTACGCCTTTGAAGATTGCGAAAGCTTAAGTTATATAAAAATTCCAAGTAAAGTTACAAATATTAAAGATGGTACTTTTTCAGGCTGTACCAGTCTTGCAAATATTGAAATACCAAATACTGTTACATCTATTAGCGATACAGCTTTTGAGGGCTGTGAAAATCTTGTAATCCACGGCTATGCAGGATCTGCGGCTGAAGTATTTGCAAACAAAAATGGTTTTGATTTTGTTGAGATAAATAACAATCCATCTGATTTTACATATACTCTTCTTGATAATAAAACTGCACAAATCACAGGCTATACAGGTAATAACACCAAAATTACCATACCTACAAGTATTGACGGACATATTGTAACAAGTATTGGTTATCAGTCTTTTTATAATAACACTAACATAGAATCAGTAATTATACCAAATACAATTACTGAAATAAGAATGATGGCTTTTGCTAACAACACAAATTTAAGTAGCGTAAAATTCGGAAAAAATGTTAAGGCTATTGATAAAAGTGTTTTCAAAGGCTGTACAAAACTTTCGCAAATAAGTATTCCTAACGACAGAATTGATATAGCAACCGGATCCTTTAGTGACACTGCCTACTACAAGGATTCAAATAACTGGACAGACGGTGGCTTTTATGTAGGCAGACATCTTGTAGAAATTAAAGATAAGTCAGTAAAAACATTCAAAATAAAAAGCTCAACTATTTCAATAAGTTCAGATGTGTTCCGCAATTCAAGCTATCTCTCCGAAATTGAAATTCCTAATAGAGTCCAAAAAATAAAATCAAATACTTTTTCTGATTGCGTTAATTTATCTAAAGTTACAATAATTAATGGAGTGAAAGTTATTGGTGACGAAGCATTTAAAAACTGCAAAAGTCTTAACGAAATTATAATTCCTGATAGTGTTTATAAAATCAATGATTCTGCTTTTGAAGGCTGTAAAAATCTTGTAAAAGCTAAACTATCTAATAATTTATCTGTTATAAGCAAATATCTCTTTAAAAACTGTTCAAGCTTAAATGATATTTCTATTCCTGATGGAGTCAAAACAATTAATAAACTTGCATTTGAAAATTGTATAGGTCTTACTCAAATAACCATACCCGTTACTGAAATTGGAAATTATGCTTTTATGAACTGCAGCAATCTTACCCAAATCACTATTCCGGATTCTGTTACAGAAATAGGATCTTATGCATTTATCAACTGTACTTCTCTTGCTCAAATCATTATTCCAAATTCTGTTACAGAAATAGGAACTTCTGCATTTGCTAACTGTACCTCTCTTGCTCAATTTACTCTTTCGTATTCTGTTACAAAAATAAGAGCTTCTGTATTTGCAAACTGTACCTCTCTTGCTCAAATCATTATTCCAAATTCTGTTACAGAAATAGGAGCTTCTGCGTTTGCTAACTGTACCTCTCTTGCTCAAATCACTATTCCGAACTCAGTTATAAAAATAGGAAATTCTACATTTACTAATTGTTCTGCTCTTATCCAAGTTACTATTCCTAATTCAGTTACAGAAATAGGAATCTCTGCATTTAAAGACTGTACAAACCTTATGAACATTACTTTTTCTAACCAGATTAAACGTATTAGCTATGGTTTATTTAATAATTGCATAAATTTATCTGCATTTTCTATCCCATATAGTGTAACAGTCATTGAACCTTATGCATTTTTGAACTGCAAAAGTTTAACTAAAATAACTGTACCTAAAACTGTATCATCAATCGGGGTATGTGCTTTAGGTTACTCTGATACATCAACTAAACTTGAAGATTTTGCTATTTACGGCTACCAACTTACCGCAGCTGAAAAATATACAATAGATTATCAAATCAAGTTTGTTGACTTAGAGCCAGGCGTAATAAAAAATCTTAGTTACACCGTTCTTCCAAACGGAACTGTAAAAATCACCGATTATACCGGAATAAAAACCATATTGGATATTCCTGATACCCTCAACGGCCATAAGGTTGTTGCTATCGGTCAATATGCATTCAACTGTTGTTCTAATATTGAAGAAGTTACAATTCCCGACAGCGTTAAAACAATCGAATCAAATGCATTTTTAAACTGTACCAAACTAAGAAAAGTACATATTCCGGATAGTGTAACATCCATTGGCTATGGCGCTTTTCTAAACTGCCATGCTCTTGAGGATATAGAGATTTCTGACAATCTTAAAGCTTTAGGTTCCAAATGTTTTATCTCATCTGTATTTTATAAAAACAAAAACAATTGGGAAAATGGTGCACTCTACTTAGAAAACTATCTTATTGCTGTTGATACAACATTAGCAGGTAATTACAGTGTTAAGAAAGGTACCAAGCTTATCGCTGATTCTGCATTTATTGATTGCAAAAACCTAACCGACATAGTTCTTCCCAAAAGCCTTAAAACAATAGATAATAATGCATTTAAAAACTGTACAAGTCTTAAAAATATAACCATACCTAAAAATGTTACATCTATTTCAGCAACTGCTTTTACAGGTTGCAGTAATTTTACAATTTATGGTAGTGCAGGCTCTTTTGCTGAAACCTTTGCAAATCAAAATAATATTCCATTTGTTAATATATCCGGTCTATCACCTGTTTTTGAATATAATCTTCTCGATAATGGAACCATTGCAATTACAAAGTGTATATCAGCAGAAGAAAACTTAACTGTTCCCGAAGTGCTTGACGGATATACTGTTACTGCTATTGGTGACAATGCATTTACCGGTAATACTGATATTACAACTCTTTCATTCGCAGACAGCATAACCTCAATTGGTGAACATTCATTTAAAGACTGCGACGAGCTTATAAGTGTTACTATTCCTAAAAACATAACCAGCATAGGCTACGGTGCTTTTTATAACTGTACCGAGCTTACAGATATTACTCTACACGATAATATCAATAATTTATCTGCAAATGTATTCTTTAATACCGGTTATTATAATAATAAAAACAACTGGGATAACGGTGTACTTTACATAGACAATTATCTTATTAAAGCAGATACAACACTTGAAGGCAAATACTCTATAAAAGACGGAACTAAAGCAATTGCTGATTCAGCATTCCTAAATTGCGAAAATGTAGTTGAAATAAATGTGCCTGAAAGCGTTGAGCGTATAGGTAATGTTTCTTTTAAAGGTTGTTCAAATCTTGAAAAAATTACACTTCCCGTAAGCGTTACAGACATTAAGCCTAACGCTTTTGCCAATGATGCATTTCTTACAATTTATGGTTATGCAGGCTCTTTTGCCGAAAAGTATGCAAACGAAAATGGTATTGAATTTGTAGACATAACCCCTGTTATTTACGCCATTGGTGATATTGATCTTGATGGTGATGTAACTATTCTTGATGTTACACTTATGCAAAGATACTGTGCCGATGATGTTGTACTTAACGATACTCAGCTTAGTGTCGCTGATGTAGATAAAAATGATAGTATCGACATAAACGACGCTACAGCTATTCAAAGATTACTTGTTGAATAGCGAGTACCTCGCCTGCAATTCGTGCAGACAGCATCATAGTTATCAAACCTTTTATGCCCGAGCATAACCGAGCAATCACCTATAAAGTGAAAAAAGAGTGCCTCGCCTGCAATTCGTGCAGACAGCACCATAGTTATCATACCTTTTATGCCCGAGCATAACTGAGCAAATTCCTATAAAGTAAAAAAACACCGACCTTTGGCAATGTAGTATAGCCAAAGGTCGGTATATTTTTATCTGTAAATATTAAAATTAAAGTGTCTGAAAATCAGTAAAATTATTCCTTACCGTTCCAACAGTATGTGCATAAATTGCAAGCAGGAAGACCGATAGACTCAAGCATATCATCTAAACGATGATAGCGTAATGAAGTAAAGTTAAGCTCCTTACGGATGTCTTCAACCATTTCTTCATATTTTTTAGTTGTTGGATCTGCATATTCAGCCAACATCTTATCAGCGTTTTCACCCTCACGCTTTAGGATAACTCTGCGAGCAATCAAGTCAAGCTCTGACTTTGAGCTTGAGAAATTAAGATACTTACAACCAAACATAATTGGTGGGCAAGCCGGACGAATATGAACCTCTTTAGCACCACAATTATATAGATACTCTGTAGTTTCTCTTAGCTGTGTACCTCTTACAATTGAATCGTCAATAAGCAAAAGCTTTTTATCCTTAATAAGACTCTTTACAGGTATAAGCTTCATATGTGCAATTTTTGTGCGTTGCTTCTGACTTGAAGGCATAAATGAACGAGGCCAGGTTGGTGTATATTTAATAAACGGACGACTAAATGGAATTTTAGTTTCATTTGAATAACCAATTGCGTGAGGAATACCTGAGTCAGGAACACCTGCAACAATATCAGGAGTCACATTATCTCGGCGAGCAAGAAGTCGTCCACATTCATAACGCATTTGCTCAACATTTACACCCTCATAGCAAGAAGTTGGATAACCGTAGTAAACCCAAAGGAATGAACAAATCTTCATTTCTTTACCTGCTGGACTTACTGTTTCAACGCTTTCAGGTGTAACATAGACAATTTCGCCCGGTCCAAGCTCTTTATAATCTTCATAACCAAGATTGATATAAGCAAAGCTTTCAAAAGAAGCACAAAAGCCGTTTTCTTTTTTACCTATAGCAATCGGAGTACGACCTACTTTATCACGAGCCGCATAAAAACCCTCGGAAGTCAAAAGAAGAATAGACATTGAACCCTTAATCTTTTCCTGAGCATATTTTAAACCTTCAACAAAATTAGGTTTTTGATTAATAAGAGCAGCTGTAATTTCAGTAGGATTAATTTCGCCACCGCTCATCTCAAGGAAATGAGTATGTCCATTATTATAACACTCTTCTAAAAGTTCTTTAGAATTATTTATCTTACCAACAGTTGTAATTGCAAAACTACCAAAATGAGTATGCACAAGAAGTGGCTGAGGCTCAAAATCAGAAATGCAGCCAATTCCCAAATTACCCTTAAGTTCATCTACATCTTTTTCAAACTTTGTACGGAAAGGAGAATTCTGTATATTATGAATCTGACGAGTAAAACCATCTTGATCGCTGTGAACTGCCATACCACCTCTTCTTGTTCCCAAATGAGAATGATAGTCAATTCCATAGAATAAATCACTAACGCAATCTTCTTTCGATGCTACTGCAAAAAAACCGCCCATATTATTACCTCCAAATGTCGGTTGTCGAAAAATAGTACTCTTTTATTTTAATACAATATAATAGTTTCGTCAATTGATTTTAAGGCAAATTTATTATTATATTGCTTTTACCAACAAATTTTTACTATTTAAGTAAATTATTTAGTTATGATAAAATACAAAAAATCTAATGAATACGGCACTATACGCATAATTCACATTCAAACACTCACATTAAATTTTTCTTAAAACTTATATTTATCTAAAAAGTTTATTAATTCGTCCCATTTAACTTTATTCCATATTATTTCACCTGAATCGTTTTTTGTACGAAGCACAATTGGTTCACATATCATTAATTCATCTATAATATTCTTTTTACAAATAGTATCTAAAATACAATCTATTTCATTATAAACAATTTCTTTTTTAGCAAGGTTAGTATATGAATTATTTTGTAACTCTTCAAGTTTTTTACTTGTAGCTTGTTCTAACATACTATTGACTTTATTTTCATCAACACTATAAAATCTCCACTCAATACCATTTGTA
Source organism: Ruminococcus sp. (assembly GCA_036310085.1). Classification (GTDB taxonomy): domain Bacteria; phylum Bacillota; class Clostridia; order Oscillospirales; family Acutalibacteraceae; genus Ruminococcoides. The sequence goes on along the minus strand of JAXJSN010000025.1, from coordinate 16,208 downwards.
TATATTACTTTTTTAAACCATAACAGATGTCCCAATAACTGCCTTTTATCCTCATAATTATCAAATAATGGTTTATATGCAAATTTTGCTTCAATTACCCCATAAACATATTGTCTATCTACACTTTGCTCAATTGGTTCATATTTTTCATCAAGAATCACAAAATCAGGAAATCCTCTTAGCCCCCAAAATACTTTTTCTTTTCCACTTTTAGTTCGCCTGCGATTACCTATATCTCTAAGTGAAATATTGTTAAAAGCCTTTCGTTCTCTTACTACATTTGCAATAATATTGTATAAATCATGCTCAACATCATTTTGCTTGTGTATTAGTTCCAATTCTGTTTTGTATTTTTCAAAATCCATAAGCTTCTCCTTAAATAAACTCACTAAAATAATTGTATTTTTACTTCCTGTTAATGCTACAATTCAAATTACAATTCATTAATAAAAGCAGGACCTGCCAGTCCTGCTCTTAAATATTTGAGTAAATCAGAAATTATTAATTTCTTGCTTATGTTCATTTTTCTTTAAAGAAAACATTGGTTTCTCCAACGCCACCAGTAATCTTTATACTGTTCTGACCGTTGCCGTCATTACCTGATTTCGAAACAGCCTCCTCATCAATACTGATGCTTCCGATCCCCTTTTCAATATCTAACTTATAATCAGATTTAGAGCCAAGAATAGTTAAGTTAGATTCGCCAACACCGAAATTCAATTCGCTGTTACCAAGTAAAGCCGCAGTCAAATCAAAACTGCCAACACCAAGCTCCAATGTAAGATTCTTTAAATTGCCATTAATGATAGTAATATCACCTGCACCGCCTTTAATATCGGCATTTGAGTTAGCAGTTAAATTACCGAATTGCACTTTTCCTGCACCCAATTTCAGTTCTAAAGAATCCGCAGTCAAAGAAGGAGCAGTCAAGTTAGCCGCACCTGTTTCGATGTCTACATCTTCAAGCACTGCATTTTTCGGTATACTCAGCTTTAACTTAGCATCTTTATAATTTGAGCTGAATACATTTTCTTCAACAACAGATAAAACACCGTCTTTTTCAGTAACAGTTAAATTTTTCAAATTACTTTCAACGGAAAATTTATCTGCTTGCTCAATTATGAACTCAGCGGCATCAATCTGAACATCTATTGACTTAATATCAGATGTAATTTCATATGTCTTTGACTCTTTCAAAACAACGCTCTCATTGTTGCATGACGCTAACATCAATAAAGACAAGGATAAAAATACTGCAGTAATATACTTTTTCATACGCTTACCACTCCAACGAATTATTAGCTATATATGTACACATATAGTTTTTTCATTATACAATAAAAATGAAAAGTTTTCAACTGTACACAAGTGTCATCGTGTAATTAATAAAATAAAGCTTAAGCATAGACAGAAAATTAATCGTTATTATTAACCTTCCATAATAAGAATGTATTATCCTGTAATAAGATAAATCTTCTTGTCGTCAAAGCAAATTCTATCTGTGTGATTATAGATTCGAATCATATCTTCCATTCTATCTATAAACACGCGTGTTTCAGGATTGCTGATTTCCGCAAATGCTGTAATCGCACTCTTCTCAATCTCTTTTGCATTTGAATTGATATTCTTACCACTATCCTGAAAAAATTCATCAATCTGCTTTTCCTTCATAATCGGAATGTTCCCAATAAACTTTCCAAATGTCTTACTTGCAGTTCCAATTCCTTTCAACACATTTGATTCAACAGATACTTCGCTAATTTTTTCCAGATAAAGTGAACACTGACCAAACAAATCTCTGTACACTGATGAAAGTTTTTCAATCTCATCCTTAATACCTGCAATGTATTCTTCCTTAAAATTACCACTCAACATAATCTCCATCATAGATGCCATTGAGAATGTATATAAGGAAAGTCTGTAATATTTAAACTTTTTCTGCAAATCTTTAAGTGTTGAATTCACTAGATTTTGTACTACAACAAGCTTCTTTGAATTAAGCACCTCTGCAACTTTTTTCTGATACCCATTCATATTTTTTCGAGCGGTTCTTTGAATATCAAGAACAAGCTTATGATTACTTGCCACAAAATGTTCATTATCCCAATTCAGCTTGTACTTAGAGATAATGTTAGTTAGCGTTTCTACATCCGCTTCTATTTCAGATTCTTTTTCAATTTCCAAGAAGGAAATTATCTGCTTCTGCATTTTTTCGATTTCACCAAGTTTCTGTTCAATAGAGAACAACGCAACAGCCATCATCATTGTAGCAGGATTAATTGCAGCCACAGACTGTGTCGAGGCGGACAACGGTCCTACCGACTTAAGTTGTGCTAATTTCGATGCACCATCAGCCGTTTTGTACGCACCCCAAAAGTTACCGTTCTTTGCAACCTTCAATGCACCCTCAATAGCACCATTTGCTAATTGATAAAGACCGGTTGTGTTTATAGTTGTTGTCTGCGTAACAGTTCTGAGTGCCGGAAGCAATGACGAAACACCTGCACCAAGAGTAGCTAACTGTGTAATAGGAACACTTAATGTTTTCTGATCTGCAATTTCTGCACGAGCATCAAATAATAGTCCATCAGCAATTTCTGTCAATGTACTTTCACCTATCTCATTTGACAGTGCAACTTTTGAATTAGGCATATTAATAATATCTGCCATAAGTATTCTCCCCCAAATATATATATTTTTAGAATTTATTTCAAACTTTTATATTTAAACTATCCCTTTGATATTAAAACAACCGTCTCCAAATGAGCAGTATGTGGGAACATATCTACCGGCTGGATTTTTTCTACACGATAATCGCTATTAGTTATTAAGTATTCAAGGTCACGAGCCAGAGTTTCGGGATTGCACGAAATATACACAACAGTTTTAGGCGACATTTTTATAAGTGAATTGAGAAACCTTTCGTCACTGCCTGCTCTTGGCGGGTCCATAAACACAACATCAGGCTTTTCGTCCTCTTGGGCTACCTCATACATAAACTCGCCTGCGTCGCCCTTGAAAAATCTTATATTTTTAAGATTATTTGTTTTTGCATTTACAATTGCATCACGAACAGCATCGGGGTTGAGTTCAACACCCACAACTTGTCCTGCTCCTCTTTTTGCCGCAACAATACCGATTGTACCTGTACCGCAATATGTATCAAGCACAACTTCATCGCCCTTGAGCTGAGCAAATTCCATTGCTTTATTATAAAGAACCTCGGTTTGTACAGGGTTAATCTGATAAAAGCTTTTTGGAGAAATTCTGAATCTGCAACCACAAAGAATATCTTCAATATATCCGCTTCCGTAAAGGATTTTTTGATTTTCGCCAAGCACAAGATTTGTGCGGTACGAATTAATATTTTGAACGATTGTAGTAATCTGCGGAAATTGTTTGCGAATTGCCTTTACAAAATTATTTTTTGACGGAAATACAGGTGTACCCGTTACCAACACAAGCATAACCTGATTTGTAGCAAAGGCTCTCTTTACAAGAATATGTCTTAGAAAGCCTCTGCCTGTATCTTCGTTATAAGTTGTCATTTTAAACGACGGCAAAAGCTTTCTTACTGCAACTATGATTTTATCGGCAGTTTCATCCTCAATCTGACAACTATCAACACCCACGATATGATGTGTTCCGGATTGATAAACGCCTGAAATAATCTTACCGTTTCGGTCAGTTCTGAAAGCCGCCTGAACCTTGTTGCGGTAATGATACGGATTTTCCATACCAATTATTTTTTCGACCTTACAATATTTTTTCAAAAGTTTTTCAGCTTTATTTTGCTTATATTCAAGCTGTTTGCTGTATGACAAATTTTGAAGCTGACAACCACCGCATTTTTTGTAAACAGGGCATTTTATATTATTAACACTATTTGATTCTGCCAACTCGGTCTTTGGTGCTGAGGCATTGGCAGTATCAGGCTTTTTGTTAGATTTTAAGGCAACAGTACGCTGATTTTTATAATTTTTCATACTAATAAATTCCTCGCTGAATTATAATGTATAATCTATTTTACCATTAATATTCAGCGTTTACAACTATAAATTTACAACCATTTTCCTATCTGCTCAATTGCATTAACTTTACAAATTGCTTTTCCATTTTCTTTAACTCTTGCCGCCTCGATATTATTTTTACATTCAAGAGCATACTCACTAAGTACAATTTTAAGATTCTTTGGAATTGATGGATAATCAAATATCAAATAATATTCATCGTTATAAATATAAGCTGAATTACCATTACAACAAATATTTTGCTGATACAATAATTCGAGAGCATCAAGAAAATTTTTGCTATCACCTAGTCGGTAGCATATGCTTTTTTTACGCTTTACCCGATAGGTTTTTTTAAGCAATTTATCAGACACCGTAAGTAATATACTGCATCCACCCATAAAAGGAAGTGCTTCCATAAGTACATTTTTGTTTTTTATCTCAACACCTGATTTAAAACAGGCAAGCTGTAAAATTCGCAACAATATTCTTCGTGAGTGGCTGTCATTAAGGCTCAGGGTATTAAAATCAAGAGAAAAATCTTTCATCTCCTGACTGCATAAAGTTACAAGAACCTTATTTGCTGCTATTCTGTCTATTGTCAAAGCATCCCCTCCTTATAATGTTCTCTTATCATATTATGATTAATCTATGATAATTGCAAGTGATTTTTAGTGGAAATTTACAAGGAAAAATATATGAATAGATATTGATATTATGACTGAAAAATGTTAAAATTAACTTAAATTAAATACAGAAAGGATGTTTATTATGCCAAACTGGCTTAATGATGCAGTATTTTATGAAATTTACCCACAGAGCTTTTATGATACAAATGGTGACGGTATCGGTGATATAAATGGCATTATCGAAAAGCTTGATTATGTAAAGGGTCTTGGTTGTAACGCAATCTGGCTTAATCCTGTGTATGATTCTCCATTTATGGATGCAGGTTACGATGTTCGCAATTACAAGCAGGTAGCGGCACGCTACGGCACTAATGATGACCTTGTTAAACTTTTTGATGAGGCACATAAAAAAGGAATTAAAATTTTACTCGACCTTGTTCCAGGTCATACTTCCGACACTCACCCTTGGTTCCAAGAGTCTAAAAAAGCGGCAAAAAGTGAATATACAAACCGCTATATCTTTACCAACAGCGTTTGGGAGGCCCCTCCTCAGTACAGACTTATGTGCGGTATTTGTGAGCGTGACGGCAACTATCTTGTAAACTATTTCAGCTCTCAGCCTGCACTTAACTATGGTTTTTATGAGGTAACTCATCCTGAATGGCAATTACCTGCAGATCACCCTGACTGTCTTGCGACTGCTGAGGCTATGAAGGATGTTATGCGTTTTTGGCTTGACAAGGGTGCTGACGGCTTCCGTGTTGATATGGCTGACTCTCTTGTAAAGAACGATGACGAAAAAATTGCAACAGCTAAAATCTGGCGTGGTGTAAGAGAAATGCTTGATAAGGAATATCCTGAGGCTGCAATGGTTGCTGAATGGTGTCATCCTGAGCGTGCAATCAACAACGCAGGCTTCCATATGGATTTTTATCTTGACCACTATGGCAACGGCTACAGCCGTCTTTTCCGCTATGGCGAATGGAGCGACAAAGCTGTATTTAATCCTAATGGTCAGGGTGATTTTAAAGCTTTTGCTGACGAGTATCTTCCTAACTATGAAAAAACAAAGGATAACGGCTATATCAGCTTTATGACTAACAACCACGATATGCCAAGAGCTACTGCATATCTTGATAAAACTGCAATTAAGCTTGTTCACTCCTTTATATTTACAATGCCGGGTGTTCCGTTCCTTTATTATGGCGATGAAATCGGTATGAAATATCAAAAGGGTATTGTAAGCAAAGAGGGTGGATTCAGCCGTACAGGCTCAAGAACTCCGATGCAATGGACAAGCGGCAAGAATCTCGGTTTCTCTACAAGTGATACTCCATATCTTGCAGTTGATTCTGACGAAAATGCACCAACTGTTGAAAATCAAATCAACGACCCTGACAGCATTTACAAAGTTGTAACAGATATGATTGCACTCCGTCATAAATACGATGACCTTAAGGGTAACGGCGAGCTTGAGATGATGTATGAAGATGGCAAAATTCCTTTTGCTTATAAAAGAGGAAATCTTGTTATGTTCTTTAATCCACTTGGCAAAGAGGCAGAAATGGACTGCAAATACAACGGCAAGACTGTTTATGAAATCGGCAAATCTGTAATTGCAGACGGCAAAATCAAGATGTCTGCACAGAGCTTTTTAATGATTGAAATTGCTTGATTAGGCAGATGTATTTTTAAATAAAACTAATAGTTACTCGATTAAATATATGCTTTTTGAAAGCGAAAATTAAAAGTTTCGGTCAAGCCTTTACAAAGGCTGGCAGGTCAATGACTCCGTCCTTAAATATGCAAGGACGGAGTCATTAACATTAAGTTTTTTCAATAATTCCGTTTTAAACGGAATTATTATGAATTGCTTAGGGGTTAAAGGGCTTTGCCCTTTAAAATCCCACAAGGGTTTTCAACCCTTGACCCGATAAACTTTTGAAAAAGTTTAATCAAAACTTTTAATTCGGGAAAAGTTGTGTAGATAAACACTAAAGGATGTGTACAAAACTATCTGTACACATCCCTTTTATTATGCTTTAAATAAATTCAAAAGCTATATTATTATATTTAACTTCTACTTATTAGTCACCATTTAGCTCTAATCTCTAAAAACCAATAATTTATATACTTCAATATCTAATGCATTTGCTATATCAAAAAGCAATTCAATTGAAAAAGATTTTACAATATTAGGTGCCTCAATTGCACTTAAATGAGATCTACTTATCCCTATCTTTTCTGCAAGTTGTTCTTGTGTTAAACCTTTTTTCTTTCTGTAATAAGAAATATTTAGACCCATCTCAGTGTATTTATTTATATTTTTATATGATATAGGTTTTGACTTGGACATCAGCTCACCTCATAAATAAGGTTACTCTAATATTATTAAAATATAAATAATCTATAAACTAGCACTTGCTTTTTGTTAGTAAGCATTATATAATTATTACAATACATATTTTATATTATTTAACGAGGTTTATTGATGTTTGGTTATCTAAGAATATACAAATACGAACTTACTTACAAAAATATAATAAAATACAAGAATCTATATTGCTCCGTTTGCAATTCTCTAAAAAATTCTGTTGGTAAAATCAGCTCTTTATTCACAAACTACGATGCTACATTCTTTTTATCTATTTTTGACGGAATGGAAGAAAAACGAGAGGATTATCCTATTGTTTGTCCACTAATTCCTTTTAAATCAAAAAAAGTACAAGTATCGGTATCAAAATCAGCTTTAGATTATATTACATTCGTAAGTATTTACTATGCATATATTAAGGCACAAGACAATATCAAAGACGAAAATTCATTAAAAGGTAAAATCGCTTTTAATTATATTGACAAAAATAAAAATGCCATTAAAATATTTATTTCACACGATGTAGTATTTAATGTAATCAAAAGTAAAATTGATTTTTACTACAGTTTAGAAAATTCTCCCGAAAAAACTAATTTTGATGAATTATCAAATGCAATGGGCGAAATATTCGGAGAGATTTTTAAAGGATACGCTTTAACATATAACCATTACAAGCAAAGCGATAATTTATATAATCTTGGTTTTAATATAGGAGAATGGATTTATATTATTGATGCTTTTGACGATTACTTTGAAGACAGAAAGAGAAATAATTTTAATCCTATTTTCTATATGCAAGATTATAACAAAAAAACAGATAGCATCATCGCTGAAAATATAATCTTTATTTCTAACTTATTAATAAAAAAAATACAGGACGATATACATAAAATAGATTTTTATTGTAATCAAGATATTTTTAATAATATTATTAACTATGGTATGAAAAACACAGTTAATGATATAGCAATAAAAAAGTTCAATTATCAGTAAAGGAGTAGGTAGATAAATATGTCAACAAACACAATTAATCGTGATACACAATATTATAATGATGCCCTTAAACACATAAAAGAAAACAATTTGGATAAAGCGTTATATTATATTGATAAAATTCAATCTAATAATCTTAAAGATGAATTGCTTTCTTTAAACAACAACATTATTAATAATCTAAACGAAAACACAAAACTCACAGGTTATTATCAAGGCTGTGATGGTAACTGGCATGATTATGATGATAGTAGCAGTTCAGGTGGTGGTTCAGGTGGTGAAGATGGTGAATGTTGTGGTTTTTTCTTCTGTATTATTTTTACTATTTGCTGTTCATCATCAATACATGAGTGTTGTTGGTGTTCACTCTGTGATTTAATCACAGATATAATTGACTTTTGCACATAAACATTTAAATGTCAAATGAAATAAATATTCCATTTAAAAATTAATCATATTAATACATCAAAACATTAAAGGGATGTGTACAAAACTATCTGTACACATCCCTTTTATTATGCTTTAAATAAATTCAAAAGCTTATATTGTTTTATTAAACTTCTACTTCACCGTCAAATACCTTTTCGGCATTACCTGTCATATAAACAGTTTCGTCAGTGTAGTTGATAATAAGATCGCCGCCCTTAAGCTTAACCTTAATATCTTCGCCCTTTTTACAGAAGCCGTTTTCGCAAGCCGCAACTGCTACTGCACAAGCACCTGTACCGCAAGACATTGTTTCGCCTGAGCCTCTCTCCCATACTCTCATCTTGATAGTATGGTCATCAAGAACAGTTACAAACTCTGTATTTACTCTTTCAGGGAAAAGTGGGTTAAATTCAAATTCAGGTCCGATTTTTTCAATATCAAGAGCATCTATATTATCCATAAATACTACGCAATGTGGATTTCCGACAGAAACACAAGTGATATTGTATTCCTTATCACCAATCATTACAGGCTCATTTACAACCTTATCCTTTTTAATTGCTACAGGAATATCCTCTGAATTAAATACAGCCTTACCCATATCAACTCTAAGACGAGTAACCTTACCGTCAGTTGTATAAGCTTTAAGCTTTTTAATACCGCTTAATGTTTCAATTGTAATTTCGTCCTTTTCTTTATAGTCAATCATACCGTGGTCATAGAGGAACTTACCTACGCAACGGATACCGTTGCCGCACATTTCGCCCTCTGAACCGTCACGATTGAACATCTTCATCTGAGCATCAGCAACACTTGATGGGCAAACAAGGATAACACCATTTGCACCGATACCTGAGTGTCTGTCTGAAAGTCTTACAGCAAGAGCTTCAGGGTTGTTAATGAACTTTTCAAATGTGCTGAAGTAGATGTAGTCACTACCGCTTCCCTGCATCTTTGAAAATTTAAGTGTGAGCTTTTCTTTTCTCATATCATTGATATTGATAAGCTCTGTGCTGTGCTGAGTATAATGACTCTTAAGACAATCTGCAAGAGCGTTAGCAGTATCAAGAGATGTAAGACAAGGAATATTTCTTTCAACTGTCTTTCTACGAATCTTAACAGAATCACGAGAAGGAATTCTGCCCTTTGCAGAAGTTGAAATTACATACTGAATTTTACCTGACTCAATGAGTGTAAGTGTGTTATCTGTCTGTGATTCATGAATCTTCTTAACACAAACTGCATCAATACCGTACTTTTTAAGAACCTCTGTTGTACCCTCTGTAGCATAGATAGTAAATCCAAGGTCATAGTACTTTTTAGCGATTTCGCCGATTTCTGTTTTATCTGAATTACGAACAGTGATGAATACACCACCGTTTTTCTTCATCTTGTAGCCTGCCGCAATAAGACCCTTATAAAGAGCCTCTTCAAGAGTGCCTGCAATACCTAAAACTTCACCTGTTGATTTCATTTCAGGACCAAGGTGGTTATCAACATTGATAAGCTTTTCAAAGCTGAATACAGGAACCTTTACAGCAATATACGGACTCTTTTTGTAAAGACCTGTGCCGTAACCCATATCCTTAAGCTTTTCACCAAGCATTGCTCTTGTAGCAAGGTCAACCATAGGTACACCCGTTACCTTACTGATATAAGGAATTGTTCTTGATGAACGAGGATTAACCTCAATTACATAAAGCTCATCGTTATAGATAAGGTACTGAATATTTACAAGACCCTTAGTTCTAAGCTCAATAGCAAGGTTCTTTGAGCTTTCGATAATTGTCTGAGTCATTTCGTCAGAAAGATTCCAAGCAGGATATACCGCAATTGAGTCACCTGAATGAACACCGGCACGCTCAATATGCTCCATAATACCAGGGATAAGAATATCTTCGCCATCACAAATTGCGTCAACTTCGATTTCTGTACCCTGTAAATATTTATCTATAAGGATTGGGTTTTCAATATTCTGTGCAAGAATAATTGCCATATATTCCTTAATATCCTCTTCGTTAAATGCAATAATCATATTCTGACCACCGAGAACATAAGAAGGACGAAGCAATACTGGGAAACCAATCTTTGCAGCTACATCTAAAGCTTCCTGTGTAGTCATAACTGTTACACCACGAGGACGCTTAATGCTGTATTTTTCAAGAAGTGCATCAAAACGCTCTCTATCCTCAGCCATATCAATAGCATCGTAAGATGTACCAAGAATATTAATACCATTATCGCTGAGGAACTTTGTAAGTTTGATAGCTGTCTGTCCACCAAACGCAACTACTACACCATAAGGCTTTTCGGTTTTGATGATACCCATAACATCTTCAGTTGTGAGTGGCTCAAAATAAAGTCTATCGGCTGTATCAAAGTCAGTAGATACAGTTTCAGGGTTATTGTTTACGATAACAACATCGTAACCAGCCTTTTTGAGTGCCCATACACAGTGAACTGATGCATAGTCAAATTCGATACCCTGACCAATTCTAATAGGACCTGAACCAAATACGATTACAGTCTTTTTGTCGCCTACACGCTCATTAATAAACTCCTCAGCCTCGTTTTCCTTATCAAAGGTTGAGTAGAAATAAGGTGTTTCTGCGGCAAATTCTGCAGCACAAGTATCAACCATTTTGTATACAGGAACGAGCGGATTTTTAACCTCAGTACCTGTTACTTCTTCAATTGTCTTATCAAGGAAGCCCATCTTCTTAGCACGAACATAAAGCTCTTCTGTAAGCTCATTGTTCTTGAGTTCTTCCTTCATATTAATTATATTTTTAAGCTTTTCAAGGAACCATTCATCAATCATTGTAATCTGATGAATTTCATCAACGGAAATTCCTCTCTTTAAAGCCTCATAAACACAGAAAATTCTTCTGTCATCACAAACACTAAGCTTATCATAAACTGATGCGTTTGAAAGCTGCTCGAACTCCTTGTCATCAAGAGTATTGTGAGAAATCTCAGCACCTCTTACAGCCTTCATAATAGCCTGCTCAAATGTAGGAGCAATAGCCATAACCTCACCGGTAGCCTTCATCTGAGTACCGAGGTCACGCTTAGCATAAACAAACTTATCAAAAGGCCACTTAGGAAATTTTACAACTACATAGTCAATTGAAGGTTCAAAACAAGCGTAAGTTGTACCTGTAACGGCATTCTTGATTTCATCAAGAGTATAACCGATAGCAATCTTAGCGGCAACCTTAGCAATTGGATAACCTGTAGCCTTTGATGCAAGAGCAGATGAACGAGAAACTCGTGGGTTTACCTCGATTACAGCATATTCAAATGTTTCAGGGTGAAGAGCAAACTGACAGTTACAGCCACCCTCTACTTTAAGTGCAGATACAATGCTTAATGCAGCAGTTCTAAGCATCTGATATTCTTTTGTTGAAAGAGTTACTGCAGGAGCAATAACAATTGAGTCACCTGTATGAACACCAACAGGGTCAAAGTTTTCCATTGAGCAAATTGTAATTACATTACCTTTGCTGTCACGCATAACCTCAAACTCAATTTCCTTCCAGCCTGAGATACATTTTTCAACAAGTACCTGTGTAATAGGTGAAAGCTCCAAACCATTTGAAGTAATTTCACGAAGCTCTTCTTCATTATTAACAATACCGCCACCTGTACCGCCAAGTGTAAATGCAGGACGGATGATTACAGGGTAGCCGATTTCATCAGCAAAATTAACAGCAGATTCAACATCATTTACAACAGTTGAAGGAATACAAGGCTGATTAATAGATTCCATTGTATCCTTAAATAGCTGTCTGTCCTCTGCTTTATCAATTGTTTCGGGATTTGCACCAAGAAGCTTTACGCCATACTTTTCAAGGAAGCCTTCCTTAGCAAGCTGCATTGAAAGAGTAAGACCTGTCTGACCGCCAAGTGTAGAAAGAAGGCTGTCAGGACGCTCTTTTTTGATGATTCTCTTAACAGTTTCAAGAGTAAGAGGCTCGATATATATTTTATCAGCCATAGCGTTATCGGTCATAATTGTAGCAGGGTTTGAGTTTACGAGGATAACCTCAAGACCCTCTTCTTTAAGTGCACGACAAGCCTGAGTGCCTGCGTAGTCAAACTCGGCAGCCTGTCCGATAACGATAGGACCTGAGCCGATTACCATTACTCTTTTTATATCTTTATTAAGTGGCATACAATCATTCCTTATTCTAAAATTTATCAGTTATCTAAACATACCCAAAATTGTAAACAGATACAAATAGGTATTACTTATTATCCTTCATCATTTTGATAAAGCGGTCGAATAAAAATGCAGAATCGTGAGGACCGCCACTTATTTCAGGTAAGAACTGAACAGAAAATGCAGGAATTTCTGTATAGCTGATACCTTCACAGCTACCATCATTGCCGTTTACAAATGTAACCTCAGCTGTATTTGGAATAGAATCATTTACAACTATATAGCCGTGATTTTGAGAAGTTATATAAACCTTACCTGTTGCAAGCTCTTTAACAGGCTGATTTGCACCACGATGACCATATTTAAGTTTTTCAGTCTTAGCACCCTGTGAAAGTGCAAGAAGCTGATGACCTAAGCTGATACCAAACATAGGAATTTTATTTTCGCTAAGCTTTTTAAGCTCTTCAACGACCTCAGTATTTTCAGCAGGATCGCCCGCACCGTTTGAAAGCATAACACCATCTGGATTTAATGCAAGAATCTCCTGAGCAGTTGTACTTGCAGGAACTATTGTAAGATTACAACCACGCTGAATAAGCTCACTGTCAATGCCGGTTCTTGAACCAAAGTCCATTACTACAACATTAAGCTCGGCATTATCAGTAGATTTTTGCTCAGTCTGCTTGATAGTTGTGCTTTGTACTGCACCTGTAACCTTATAATTTTTAAGCTCTGCTAAAAGCTCATCAGTTACATCAGGAGAATAGCTGATTTTACAATTCAGCACACCGTACTCACGGATAATTCTTGTAAGTGCACGAGTATCAATTCCGCAAATACCGGGGATTCCTGACTCTCTTAAAAAGGTGTCAAGATCACCCTCGCTACGGAAATTAGAGGGAACTTGGCACCATTCTCTTACGATATAACCTTTAAGGGACGGAGAGTCACTCTCTAAATCGGCAGGAATAACACCATAGTTACCGATTAAAGGGAATGTCTGCATAACCACCTGACCAAAATAGCATGGGTCGGTGATTGTTTCAAGATAGCCTGTCATTGCTGTAGAAAAAACAAGCTCTCCGATAGTTTCTTTTTCGGCACCAAATGCTGTACCCTCAAAAACTGTACCGTTTTCAAGAATTAAGTACGCTGTACGACTCATAAAAAACATTCCTTTCAACAATCATATAAGTTATTTGACAAACAAAATAGAAATTGTTATTTATAATTTGTCAAACATCAAACTAATTTTCATAGGTTTTTATAACCTGTTTAGCAACCTGATACTTGCTTACACGCAAGTCCATTGCCTGCTTTTCTATATAACGATGTGCCTGTTGCTCAGACATATTAAGGCAAGAGATAAGCAAACACTTAGCTCGGCTTATAATCTTAATATCCTCAACTAAATCTTTTAGATTATTATTCTCATCATAAAAGCGAATAATCCGCTGTCTAAAACATTCAGCAAACTGAATATTTTGCCGAAAAAGCTGTGTATTTATCGGCTTTGAAATGACAAGCACACCTTGTGGCATAAGAATGTGATTAACATTATCTGCATTTTTTTGCGAAACAATGATAACGACACACGCCTTTGTTGTACGGGCAAAATGCTCAGAAAGCTCTATTCCCGTTTCATCTGAAAGAGGAGCGTTAATACAGATTAAATCGAACTCATCATTTTCAACAAGCATTTTTGCTGATTCTGTATTCTCCGAAACTTGAATCTGCGTATAATTCTCACTTTTCAGAAGTTCTGATAATGATGCAATACCTTGCTGAGAGCGGGAAACAATTAAGACTTTTTTCATAATGTCTACACCGCCTTATTCTTCATTTCAACATAATATTTTACATTATTCAAGGCAATATAAATTTACATAAAAGAAAAATAAAAACTTTTTCTTATTATGTCGAAAATTATCATATTTAATAAAAATCACAGAAAACCGATTTATCCGTTCCCTGTGATTTATTCTTGTTATTTTATTCTTTTCTTTTGCGGTAATTTTATTCGTGCAACCAATCTGCCGATAGCGAAAATTAATATAATTTCGGGAACACACTTTACGGCTTGGCTTATAAATCTTGCAGTTAAGTAGACAAAGTATGTTTTTTCCACTTCACCTGCACCGCTTATAATCTGCAAAATAAACAACCACAATGCCATTATAAAAGTTTCCACCGTAAGGGTATTTAAAAACCACGCTGCAATGGTTTTTCTAATTGTTATACTGTTTTTATAAAAAAACAACCCATAAATTAAACCGGTAAGAATACCGTTGATTGTTACACCGGGAAAATAAAAGCCTGTTGGACTAATTAAAAATGAAATTATATCACCAAGTCCTCCAACGAGAGCGGCGGGAACCGGCCCAAAAATGACACCTGCTGCTGCAATTGGCAAAAAAGCACCGCTTATTTTTATAGTACCGCCAAACATCGCCAAAGTTGTATTTGCAAAAAAGCCTAAAACAACTCTAAGAGCCAAAAGCATAGCAATTCCTGCAAGAGAATTAATATTTTTTAATTCCAACGATGAATTATAAATTTTGTTACCAACTGACATAAAAATACCTCCTGATAATTCGTTGTTGCTTCAGGAGATTTTTACAAAAGATAAAGCGGACAGAAAAAACTGCCCGCTCTCGTCCCAAAGTAACAGCGGGATGCGAAATCTGTACCGCAGAAGATAAAGCTTCTTTCGTTTTTGCAGCAACTCCCCGTCTGCAAAACACTTCACGCACAAATTTCTACTCTGTGATTATAAGTTTAGTATATATATTTAGTATGAATTTGTCAAGCCTGATTTATTATATTATAAATCAAATTAAAATCTGAATTATTTTTTAGTTTTTCCTGTTATAAGAGCATCGAAGCTTGAAATAAGTCTTGATAAAGGCTTATAAATAAAGAATACAATAATTGAGATAATAACACCTTTTACAAGATTAAACGGACCTACGCAGAAAAGACAAAAAGTAAATGTACTTTCAATTGCCGGAATAATAGCCTGACCCATTTTGATTATTTCTTCCATAGGCATAAATGCGGAATACATTGGAACAAGTACAAATGTATTAAGCAAAATTCCCACAACTGCCATAAATAATGTACCTGCAGTCATACCTGCAATTGCAGCTTTACGATTCTTTTTAAACTTATAAATTAAACCGGCAGGCAATACAAACGAACAACCAATTAAAAAGTTTCCAAGTTCGCCTACGCAACCTGTAGTTGTGCCTTTAATTAATAGCTTAACCAATATTTTTATAAACTCAATTGCAACACCTGCAAGTGGTCCCATACTAAAAGTACCTACAAGCACAGGTATTTCAGAAAAATCGAGCTTATAAAACTCAGGTGCAATAAATGCAAGCGGAAATTCAAAGAACATTAATGCCGCTGACATTGCCGCAAGCATTGCAGTAACTGCAAGCTTTGTAGTTTTTGCGGTTTGATTGTTTGTAATATTTTTTGTTGCCATAAAAACACTCTCCTTATATATTAGTTGAAGTTTTATCAAAAAGAAAACTAAAAGTTTTGATTAAACTTTTTCAAAAGTTTATCGGGTCAAGGGTTGAAAACCCTTGTGGGATTTT
>JAXJSN010000024.1:0-1978 GCA_036310085.1 Ruminococcus sp. | reverse complement strand
TCTAAACCCTAAACAGTAGCTCGCTTGCGAGCGTCCACTAAAAGAACAGATATTTTAAGCCCCTGACAAGTTTTAGCGTCAACCGGTAACAATTTGTCACCAGTTCAAATTGCGTGCTGCGGACCTTAGGAAACTTGACGATAATCACAAAAATTGCAAAATAAGACGGTTTTAGCGTAAGAAAATTGCAAAATAAGACGGTTTGACATGCGAAAAATTGCAAAATAAGACATTTTATTTGTATGTTTCATTTATTTTTTGTAACTTTGTCGCGATTTTTAACACCATTCTATTATGAGAAATTTAAAGACTATTCTAGAGGATCAGCGACAGGAAATCCTTAATACCGATTGCAATGCTTTGCTAAATCGACAAGAGGAGAAGAAAATAGACTTAGATAGCAAATTAGCGCAAGTCGTAATAGGTGTGCGTCGTAGTGGTAAATCCATGCTCTGTCAAAAAGTATTAATGGAGAGCGGTGTTCGATTTGCTTATGTTAATTTTGACGATGAAAACTTAGCTGATATACAAGTAGCCGAATTGAATGATATAGTAGAGATGTTGTATCACATTTATGGCGACTACACTCATTTATTTATTGACGAAGTTCAGAATGCGCCTCGTTGGCCATTGTTTGTCAATAGACTTTTGCGCCAGGGAATACACCTGATTTTAACTGGAAGTAATGCCAACCTCTTGAGCGATGAACTGATTACGCACCTTACTGGAAGATACAACGAGATACGCCTATTTCCTTTCTCGTTTGAAGAATATTGTCGTATCAACAATATTGATATAGTAGGGCAACACACTAAGGCTGTTGGTTTGCGTGGTCATGCACTCAATAAGTATCTCATGGAGGGTGGTTTCCCAGAAACTATGGATGGTGCAATTGATAAAACTGCATATACAAAAGCGTTGCTTGATACGGTTATTAAGAAGGATATATGCAAACGCTATAAAGTACGTTATCCTGCATCATTACGACAAGTGGCAGATACTGTAATCGATAATTTTTGCCAAGAAATCAACTTTGAGAATATCCGCGAAACATATGCTATTCGTTCGGTACAAACGGTCAAGAATTATGTGTCATACCTCAATACTGCCTACCTTGCACGTATTCTTCACAAGTATTCTTTTAAGAGCGTAGAGCGACAAAGCAATCTTAAATCCTACATTATTGATAATGCTTTTCTAAGCAATAGAGACAATTCTTTGCAGACCGATAATCTAGGCTGGCGTCTTGAGAATATCATTGCAATTGAGTTGCTGCGCCGTCAGAAATATGCGGATGAACAACTATATTTTCTACGAGAAAGTAATCGCTTTGCTGTTGACTTTGTGCGTACACAAGCTTCCAAGGTACAGGAATTGATACAAGTGACATACGACTTTAGTAACCCTTCTACCAAACTCTTCAATCGAGAAGTGGGCGGACTGATAAAAGCGTCAAACAAGACACATTGCGACAACTTAACACTAATTGTAATGTATGGAGAAACTGGCATAATTGAGCACGAAGGCAAGAAGGTTCATATTGTGAGTGCAGCAGAATGGTTGGTTAGTGCACTTTAAACATTAAACTTTAGACACCCTACACTTTAAACATTAAACTTTAGACATTAGACATTAAACAACTGCGGCTCCGCCGCCACACCCTACACTCTCCACCCTAATTTTCTTTTTCTTCGCCTCACCAATGCAGCGCGCTGCATCCTTTTGAGAAGAAGAAAAATACTATCCGTAATTTTTGTAGCGCAGCGTATTCTTGTTTCGAAAAGAAATTGATATAAATTGTCTTTACACACACTTTTGTTAAGATTTTCACTTCTTTTACCTCTCTTATATCTTGCCACAAAACACCGACCGATCTCCGTGAGACGAGCGAGAGAACGCCGATAGAAGGCCCTACCACTAAAAAGTGACTAAACCTGAAAAAGGTTGACTCGATTACTGATATATAATCTTAAAAAAC
>JAXJSN010000023.1:0-12856 GCA_036310085.1 Ruminococcus sp. | reverse complement strand
GGTCCAGCCTTTACAAAGGCTGGCAGGTCAAGGACGGAGTCCTTGCAGGTTTTAAGGACGGAGTCCTTAACATTAAGTTTTTTCAAAAATTCCGTTTTAAACGGAATTTTTATGAATTTCTTAGGGGTTAAAGGGCTTTGCCCTTTAAAATCCCACAAGGGTTTTCAACCCTTGACCCGATAAACTTTTGTAAAAGTTTAATCAAAACTTTTAATTTTTTCGTTTGGTCATAGAAGTTCAAAATTAAACTACCTTCTCGAATTGACCGAAACTTTTAGATTTGATTAAAAAATCATCAAATTTATCACAAACAGCCTCTCATAATTTGAGAGGCTGTTTTGATTATAAATTATTCTTCTGTATTATTGCTTTCTGCTGAGTCTTCGGAAACTTCCTGAGAAATAATTTCTTCCTCTTCAATCTCCTCCGGTTCAACATAAGTGCCATTCATAACAGCCTCAAAGTCATCACTGTTCATCTTTTCGTGCTTAATAAGGTAAGCCGCAACCTCGTGAAGCTTGTCAATATTCTCATTAAGAACCTTAACAGCCTTATCATAAGCATCGTTAATTATACCAAGAACAAGCTGGTCTATCTTAGCCGCTGTAGCCTCGGAATAATCCTGAGAATGACCCATATCCTTACCCAAGAAGCCCGAACCGCTTTCGCCGCCGTAAAGCACACAACCAAGCTCTTTTGTCATACCGTATCTTGTAACCATTGCTCTTGCCATCTTTGTAGCCTTTTCAATATCGTTAGAAGCACCTGTGGAAATATCTCCCATCACAAGTTCCTCAGCAACTCTACCGCCAAGGTCAACTACAATGTTTTCAAGCATCTCTTTACGAGAGTTATAGGACTTGTCCTCTGTAGGTAATGGCATTGTGTAACCGCCTGCCATACCTCTTGGAATAATTGAAATTTCGTGTACAGGGTCCTGAGTTGTAAGCTTGTCAAATAAGATAGCGTGTCCTGCCTCATGATAAGCAGTAAGCTTTTTCTCGTGGTCGCTCATAACCTTAGACTTTTTCTCTGCACCAACAACAACCTTAACGGTTGCTTCTTCAACTTCTTTTCTTGTAATAGCCTTTTTGTTCTTTCTTGCGGCAAGCAATGCAGCCTCGTTAAGAAGATTTTCAAGGTCAGCACCTGTAAAGCCTGCTGTTGTTTTAGCAATATTTCTAATACTAACATCAGGAGCAAGAGGTTTTTTGCGTGCGTGAACCTTGAGTATAGCCTCTCTGCCGTTAATGTCAGGATAGCTAACGATTACCTGACGGTCAAATCTGCCCGGACGAAGAAGTGCAGGGTCGAGAACATCAGGGCGGTTTGTAGCCGCAATCAAAATTACACCCTCGTTTACACCAAAGCCGTCCATTTCAACAAGCAACTGATTAAGTGTCTGCTCACGCTCATCGTTACCGCCGCCTAAGCCAACACCTCTCTGTCTGCCGACAGCATCAATCTCATCTATAAAAATAATACAAGGTGAGTTCTTTTTAGCTTGGTCAAATAAGTCACGAACACGAGATGCACCGACACCGACAAACATTTCAACAAAGTCAGAGCCGGAAATTGAGAAGAACGGAACGCCTGCTTCACCCGCAACAGCTCTTGCAAGTAAAGTTTTACCTGTACCCGGAGGGCCTACAAGAAGTACACCCTTAGGGATTCTTGCACCAAGCTTGTTGAACTTTTCGGGAGCTTTAAGAAATTCTACAACCTCTTCAAGCTCTTCCTTTTCTTCGTCTGCACCTGCTACATCATCAAATGTAGTTTTGCGTTTATCATCGTTGGTATTCTTAATCTTAGCCTTGCCAAAGTTCATTTCTTTGCCGCCAAGACCCATACCGCCCATTTTCTTCATTATAAAGATGTAAGCACCAACCAAAATTACTACCGTAAAGAGTAGCGGAACCATTTGTAATAGAAAGGAATTATCGCTTGGTCTTACAAGGTTATAAGTAATGCCTTCGCTATAAGGCTCAATGTCGTCTAAAAATTTACGAATGTCTGCAAGCTGTCCCTTTACAATTACATTCTTTTTAGATTCCTCTTTTTTATTGTCCTTATTATTTTTGTTTAATGATGAAAGCAAATCATCTTTACTTGGCTTTGTTGTAGGCTCTGTGCTTGGAGCAGTTGTGCTTTCTGCTTTATCGGTAACTGCCGCTGTATCGTTTGTAGCGTCAAGCTTTGCAGTTTCGCCTTCCTTTAAGGTAAGCTCTACAACACCGCTTCCGTAGTTAATAATGTAGCTTTCAACCTTGCCCTGAGCAAAATACTCTACAAGCTCAGAGGTTTTAGGTGGCTTAGCCTGATTTGAGCTATACAGGAATGCAACACCTAAAATAACCAAAATGGGAATTGTAAGATAAACCAGTATATTACGAATCTTTTTCTTCTTATCCAATACAAGTCACTCCTCATTATATTATTTTTGTTTTATTTGGATTTATGTATATTCAGGAACTAACTGAAAATTTAAATACAGTCACACACTATACATTATTTGTCATTATAATATTTTTCTATATTATTTGCAAGTTAATTCACAATATTTTCAAGTTATTAGTTGTAATAGGATTTTATAAATCAGTTACAACTATTTTTAATGACTGCAAAGAATTATCCTTGCACTCTCCCTCAAAAGAAACTCCTAAACATTCACACCAGAGTATTTGATTTTCAACAGCCAATACTACAAGCTTGTCCCTTAATTCAGAAGGGATTTTCATTTCGTTCAAGGCTTTTCGCAAAGGCTTGGTTATTTTTCGCTTAGGATATGTAAATTTATCGCCTGCCTGTCTTAATCGAAAAACGGCTTTTGAAAGGTCGATTGATAAATCAAGGTTAGAGTTTGTTTCTTTGTTGGAATTATTTGTATTTTCCTGTACAGAATATAATTTGTTGTTCCATACAAAATCGGAATTTATTTCAAGCTTTTTTTCACAAAAGCTATCATCTACATCATTACTACACACAATCCTGAAAACATTTTGCTTTACAACAGCGGTTGCGTTTCCCCCAAGGCTTATTGCACCGCCGGTTTTAAGAATTTGAATTATAAGATTT
The DNA here is from genome assembly GCA_036310085.1 of Ruminococcus sp. Classification (GTDB taxonomy): domain Bacteria; phylum Bacillota; class Clostridia; order Oscillospirales; family Acutalibacteraceae; genus Ruminococcoides. Next base: position 9,781 of record JAXJSN010000023.1, on the reverse strand, counting down.
ATATGGACATTTTCAACATTTTGGGCATTGTTATTTTTACAAATTGTAAAAACAGCATTTTTTAAAATAGGCTTTTCAAGACTTAAAAGACGCTTGCAATCATAACCAAAATCAGTTTTGCAATAGTCCAGAGCCTTTTTTGTTTGCAAATCAATATAATCGTAAATTTCTGCGGCATTTTCAGATAAATTTAAAGCTGTTCGTTCAAATTTCGGGTTAAGTGATTTTAAAACAGGGATTACGGCGTGACGAATTTTATTGCGTGTATATTCATCCTCAAGATTTGAACTGTCAGTTACAAATTGAAGGTCATTATCATTACAATAAGCTTCGATTTGCTCCCTATCAACCTCAATTAAAGGTCGAATAATATTATCTCTTACTGCAGGTATTGCACTTATACCATTGATTGACGAACCTCGTGTTATATTAAAAATAAGCGTTTCTGCATTATCCGAAGCGGTATGAGCAGTAGCAATTTTTGCATTGAGCTTTTTTGACAACTCCTCAAAAAAAGCATATCTTACATTTCTGCCGCAAAGCTCCTCGCTTATTTTATTTTGTTTAGCAAGCTTTCTGACATCAACACTTTTGACAAAAAGCTCAATATTTAACTTTTGACAAACAGCTTTGCAAAACTCCTCGTCACGATTAGCCTCGTCACCTCTAAGGTTGTGGTTTATATGAGCCGCAAATAGAGAAATATCGTATTCTTCTTTTATAGAACAAAGCATATGAAGCAACGATACTGAATCAGCCCCACCCGACAACGCAACGATAATTTTGTCGCCGCTGTTAATCATATTATATTTATTTATAGTATTTTTTACAAGCTTATTCATGTCTTGACTCCGTGCCTGTAAATCGCATAAATTCACCCTGCCAATGAAGCTTTACAGCATTTGCCTCACCATGACGGTTTTTCGCTACGATACATTCACCTGTATTCATATCTGCTGTAGGTGAATTTTCGTCAGTAGACTTTTCGGCATAGTAGCCTTCACGATAAAGGAACAAAACAATATCGGCATCCTGCTCGATTGAACCTGAATCTCTAAGGTCAGAAAGCTGAGGGCGATGGTCGGTACGCTGTTCGGAAGCACGGGAAAGCTGAGAAAGTGTAATAACAGGAACATTCATTTCCTTAGCAAGAATTTTAAGATTTCTTGTAATTTCAGAAATTTCCTGTACTCGGTTTTCAATTCTCTTTCCACTCGCCATAAGCTGGAGGTAGTCGATAATAACCAAATCAAGCTTTTTAAGTCGGCGTAATCTTGACTTCATTTCGGTAATAGTAATACCCGGTGTATCATCAAGATAAAGCTCTGTTTTACTTAAAACATCACTTGCAGGAATAAGTCTGTTCCATTCCTCCTCACTGAGCTTACCAGTTCTGAGGGTTGTACCGCTTATAAGAGCCTCTGTAGAAAGCAAACGGCTTGCAAGCTGTTCTTTTGACATTTCCAAAGAGAAGAACGCAACAGTCTTTTTTGACTGACAAGCGGCATTTCTTGCAATATTGAGTGCAAAACTGGTTTTACCCATACCCGGACGAGCCGCAAGCAGAATAAGGTCACTGCGATTAAGACCGGTAATCATTCTGTCAAGGTCGCCAATACCTGTTGGGATAGGCTTGAGAGTATCATCGGTTGCACTATTTAAAGCATCAAGACGGTCAAATGTTTGCAAGATAACCGAATTGATTCGCTCAAGTCCACGACGCTCATTACCCTGACGAATATCAAAAATCTTTTGCTCTGCCGAATCAATCAGCAAAGCAGGGTCCTCAACACCTGATGTTGCATCATCAATAATCTCTCTTGATGCTGTAATAAGTCTGCGTGTATTGTACTTATCGGCAATAACCTGAGCGTATGCCTCAGCATTTGAAATTGAGGGACAATTATTGACAAGGTCCATAAGGTAGGTTTTACCTGTGGCTTCGTCAAAAGCTTTATTCTGTTTTAATTTTTCAAGCAGTGTTACAAAGTCTATCGCCAAGCCGAAATTAATCATTTCGCTCATAGTAGCGAAAATAACCTTATGCAGTGCAACATAGAAAAATTCAGGTGATTTTATATATTCAAGCACCTTATCAAATACGGTGCTGTCAAGAATAATAGCACCTAAAACTGCCTGCTCCGCTTCCGGACTATACGGCATATGTAAACCATCGTAACTGCCTGTAAAAGTAGAATCTGCCATTTTTCTTTACCTGTCTTAACGAGTGCTACACACAAAATTTGTGTATGGCACTATATTTTTAATACTTTTATACTCTAATTTTACCGAGTATTCTATCTATTACAATGCCGTTAATAACGGCATTGTAATAGAGCGAGTGCCTCGCACGCAGTTCGTGCAGACAGCACCATATAATTTTAACACTTTGTTGCCTTTTGAAAAAGTTTAATCAAAACTTTTAGTTTTTTGTTCTATGGCTTCTGTTTTTTATTAAGCTTCGGAAACCTGAACCTCAATTTTTGCAGTTATACCTGTATAAAGCTTAATTTCAGCACTGTAGGTACCAAACTCCTTAATATCACATTCAAGCTCAATTTTACGCTTATCAATATTGATGTTGTATTGCTTTTTGATTTCTTCAGCAACCTGCTTAGATGTGATACTACCAAAAAGTCTTCCGCCCTGACCTGCTTTTGCAGTCATCTTAAAGGTCTTACCCTCAAGAGTTTTCTTATCCTGCTCAGCCTGAGCTTTTTGTGTAGCTATTTTAAAATTCTTGGAGTTTTCTGCATTTTTATATTCATTCATAGCCTGTGCATTTGCTTCCTTAGCAAGTTTTTTAGGTAAAAGGAAGTTGCGTGCATAGCCGTCAGATGCGTTTACAAGCTCACCCTTTTTTCCGAGTGCTTTAACATCCTGTAATAAAATTACCTTCATTATTATCATCCTTCCGAAAAAAATTATATATAAATCTAAATTAATAATTATTTGGTATTTTCACTTACTTCGTCCAAAATCTCATCTATTACAGCCATAAGCTTTTGGTAAGCAAGTTCTTTTGTAACACCGTCAAGCTGAGTTGCCGCCATAGTCTGGTGTCCACCTCCGCCGAGCTGCTCCATAATAAGCTGAACATTAATTTTGCCGTAGCTTCGAGCAGAAATATTCATTCTGCCGCCCTGTTCAAAAATTACAAACGAAGCGTTTACATCCTGAAGTGTAAGCATTTCGTCAGCCGCCTGAGCCGCCGCCAATCTTACACCCTCGGTATTAATTTCGGCAGTAGAAACCGCACAACCTCTGTAGATGTGAGCACGACATACAATGTCAACTTTTTCACGATAAGTGTCAATATTATCGGCAAACAAGCCCTTTACTGTAAGAGTGTTTGCTCCCTTTTTTCTAAGGTATGCCGCCGCCTCAAAGGTACGCACACCTGTTTTCATAATAAAGCTTTTAGTATCAAGCATTATACCTGCAAGCAACGCATCTGCCTGAACATATGTAAGCGGTTTATCGTCAAAACAGCTTATAATTTCGCTACACATCTCACAAGCTGAAGATGCAGACGGTTCGTGACAAAATACAATTGCATTGTCAATATAATTAACCGCCTTTCGGTGATGGTCAATTACAATAACACGCTTGCTTGCCTCGTAAAGCTCCACACTTTCGAGTGAATTTTTAAGATGAGTGTCAACAATAACAAGCAATGAGCGTGGTGTAATTCCCTTTAACGCTTCTTCTGCATTTATAAAAATACTTGTATCAAGCTTTTCTTCTGAATATTCAATAAGCTCTTTAGCCATTGACTGCTCTCTGTTTACAACAACCTTGCAATACTTTGAAAATGTTTTTTCCATTATACACTGCAAACCGATTGCCGCACCTATACAGTCTAAGTCAGAAAATCTGTGACCCATAATATATACTTTGTCACATTCTGCAACAGCTCTGCTTATTGCATTGGCTATAACTCTCATTCTCACACGGCTAACCTTCTCAGAGGTTGTGGCTGTACCGCCAAAAAATTCATAGCCATTTTCATTCATAATTGCAATCTGGTCGCCACCCCTGCCAAGTGCCATTTCAAGAGCTTTTCTTGCATTAGCCTCGCTCTCTTTTATTGTCTTTGCACCTCGGCACAAGCCTGCAGAAATAGTGGCTTCGTTTTGATTGAGTCTGATTGAATGAATCTGTTTTAATATAGGAAATTTTAACGAAACAAGCTTTTCTACATCTTTTTCGCAGAAAATAATCATATATCTGTTGCCGCTTACTTTTTTATAAAGGGCATTATATTCAGCCGCCCATTTTTGAAGAGCGGACTGAACCGACAATCTTATTTCTGAATATGCTTCATCTGTTTCGTTTGAAAAATCCTCTGAATTATCAAATGTTACAATGCACACGCAAGGTCTTGATGAGTAATACTCTCGAACCGTAGACTTATAAAATGTATCGTCAATAAAATGACAGATATAGCCTCCGTCTACCGACATACAATACACCGTATACTCGTTTCCGTCAACTGCAACATCCATTCCCTCTCTGTCGGCAATATCAAAATATTCCATTCCGGAAAGGTATCCGTTTAGGCTTTCGCCTTCGGGACTTTTTCCGTTACACATACTTTTACGAAATCGAGCATTGCACCATATTATGTCACCTTGTTCGCCGGCAACTGCAACAGGATATTTATATTTTTCAAGATATTCGGGATTTATCCCACTAATTTTTGAAACCGTATTTTTAACAATATTTGCAATATAATTTCTGAACTTGAGAGATATTACAAACACCACAGCAAAGGCAAGCACTGAAATAGCCAATTCAACATAACACAATGCTACATTATAGCTGTATGAGGCAAAAGCCATTGCCATCATAATAATTGCAAATATTACAAACCACGGTGACAAAGTCCAATGTTTCTTTTTCATACTATAAAGCCTCTACTATAGATAACTATCAGCTAAATAATATCGCTGATAATCACTAATATATTATACTAAACTTCCTGAAGAATAGGGAGAATCATAGGTGCACGACGAGTACGCTGACTGATAAGCTTAGCTACATCATCCTTGATTCTGTTTTTGATAATACCCCATTCGTGAACATTGTTTCTTGCACAATCTTCGAGTATGGAAAGAGCAAGTCTTTTAACTTCTTCTATAAGACCCTCGCTCTCACGAACATAAACAAAGCCTCTTGAAACAATATCAGGACCGCTAATAACATGACCATCATAAACATCAAGGGACGCAACAATTATAATAAGTCCGTCCTGACCGAGATGCTTACGGTCACGCAGAACAATGCTGCCTACATCGCCCACGCCAAGACCGTCTACAAATACCTTGCCGGCAGGAACCGAAGGCAATTCCTTCATATAAAGCTCGTTAAGCTCAACAACACTGCCCACATCACCTATAAAGATATTGCTTCTTTCCATACCTAAATACATAGCTAAATCAGCATGCTTACGCAAATGCTTTTGCTCACCGTGAACCGGAATAAAATACTTAGGCTTAATAAGACGATGTATAATTTTAAGCTCCTCTTGACAAGCGTGACCGGAAACATGAACCTCATACATAGATTCATAAACTACCTTGCAACCCTTTTTAAGAAGCTCGTCAACAACATTGCCAACAGTCTTTTCATTTCCGGGAATTGGGTTAGCAGAAATAATAATAAAATCACCCTCGCCAACCATTACCTTACGATGGTCGGAATATGCCATTCTTGACAACGCACTCATCGGCTCGCCCTGACTTCCTGTAGTAACAAGCACAACCTGCTGAGGCATATATTTATCGAGCATATCTATATCTATAAGAATATTTTCAGGAATTGTAAGATAACCAAGCTCCTTGGCTACCTGCATATAGTTGACCATACTTCGTCCCGAAAAAGCAACTTTTCTACCGTACTTTTCGGCACAATTAATAATCTGCTGAACACGATTAACATTAGATGCAAAGGTTGCAATAATTATTCTGTAGTTTTCAGCACTTCTAAAAAGATTATCAAAGCTTTCGGAAACCTTTCTTTCTGTAGAAGTATATCCCGGACGCTCTGCATTTGTACTTTCTGCAAGAAGTGCAAGTACACCCTCATCGCCTATTCTTGCAAAGCTTGAAAGGTCAATCATTTCGCCTGTAATAGGAGTGCAGTCAATCTTAAAATCGCCCGTATGAACAATATTGCCTGCCGGTGTACGCAATGCAAACGCAACCGCATCGGGAATTGAATGATTAACATGAATAAACTGAATACTCATACAACCAAGCTTAATATAATCACCTGCATTTACAACATTCATCTTAGTTTTGTTAAACAATCCGTGCTCCTTAAGCTTGTTTCCGACAAGACCAAGGGTAAGTGGAGTTCCGTAAATAGGTGCGTTAATTTTTGATAAGAAAAACGGTAATCCTCCAATATGGTCCTCGTGACCATGAGTTAGAATAATACCTCTTATTTTATCTACATTCTGTTCAAGATAAGTGTAATCAGGAATTACAAGATCAACACCGAGCATATCACCATCAGGGAATGCCATTCCGCAGTCAATGATAACTATATCATTTTCGCACTCAACAACAGTAATATTTTTACCGATTTCGTTAAGACCACCTAAAAAAGCAATTTTTACAGATGGCTTAACAACAGGGCTTTGAAAATTATTTTTTGAATACGCTTTTTTGGGATAGCCTTTTTTATTCTTTTTTTGATAACTATTTTTGCTATAGCTATCTTTAGACGGCTTTTGCGAATAATTTTTGCCCTTTGAGTACTTAGACTGTTTTGCTTTATAATGACTTCTGTTTTCTGTACTCACAAATGTACCTCCATAATTAAATTTTTAATATATAACAACAGTTAAAATACTAATACCTGTTTAAACCGTAGAATAAGTTATATCAATAAGATACCTAATGCTTAAAAGGTTTAGTATATATATCTTATTTTTATTTTGGGCGACCATATACAAATTTATTCTGCGAATGACTTGCATACAATTCGTGCAGTCGGCAGTATTTTTTCAAAACTTCTATGCCCAAAATTAACCGAGAAATTATCAAAATAGTAAAAAGTGTATACTTACCGAGCATATATTTATCTTATTTTACCGCACAAAGCTAACTAATGTCAATGCACAAATTTAAAATAATTTATATTTAATCAATTATTTATATAAATAGTATTATTAGTTATATTATTAATTGTCAAATCTTTTATTTATTGTTTTATTTTGAGCTACAGTTTTATACATTTAATTCTAATTTGTCAATAAGATTTTTTACATACCAAAATACGCTTTACCAATGTATTATACTGTTTATTTATGGTAAAATAATAATAAATTAGTGGTTGCATTTGACAAGTCAGCGTAGTATAATATAGTGTGGACATCATAAAAAGGAGAATATGCTTGAAACAGGTTGAAATTTTTACAGACGGTGCATGTAGCGGAAATCCGGGTCCGGGCGGCTGGGGTGCTATTTTACGGTACAACGGACACGAAAAGGAAATTTCCGGTGGCGAAGCTAACACTACTAACAACAGAATGGAGCTTTCTGCCGTAATCCGTGCATTAGCTCTTTTAAAAGAGCCTTGTCATGTTACCCTATACAGCGACTCCCAATATGTTTGCAACGCATTAAAGCTGGGTTGGGCTAAAAAATGGAAAGCCAACGGCTGGATGCGTAATAAAAAAGACCCTGCTCTTAATCCTGAGCTTTGGGACGAGCTTTTAAAGCTTTACGATATTCATAAGGTTGATATTATATGGGTAAAGGGTCACGCAGGTCATCCTGAAAATGAACGCTGTGACCGACTTGCTGTTGCGGCGGCTCAGCAATACTCATAACTTACATACCGCAAAACACAAAGCGGTACATTTATATATGGTATTTTTTAACGAAGGTGAAATATATGAGAAATATTTATGCCGACAATTCGGCTACAACTGCCCTATCCCCTGTTGTGCTTGAAAAAATGATGCCTTACCTTACTGAGGTTTACGGCAACCCTTCAAGCCTTTACAGAACAGGCGGAATTGCAAAAGAAGCTATTGAAACAGCAAGAGCAAATATTGCCAAAAACTTGGGTGCTGCTAATGCAAACGAAATTTTCTTTACCTCAGGCGGCAGTGAGTCTGACAACTGGGCTTTAAAGGGTGTTTGTCATGCACTTAAAGCAAAAGGCAAAAAACACATTATTACTTCAAAATTTGAACATCATGCAATTTTGCATACTTGTAAAGCTCTTGAAAAAGAAGGCTTTGAGGTAACATATTTAGATGTATACGAAAATGGTATTGTTAAACCTGAGGATGTAGAAAATGCACTCAGAGAAGATACTGCTATCGTTTCTATTATGTATGCTAACAACGAAATCGGTACAATTCAGCCTATTGCTGAGATTGGTGCTATCTGTCGCAAGCACAATGTACTTTTCCATACAGATGCAGTACAGGCTGCCGGATTTGTTAAAATAGATGTACAAGCTCAAAACATTGACTTGCTTTCAATGACCGCACATAAGATTCACGGCCCTAAGGGTTGCGGACTTCTTTATATTAAGCGTGGTACAAGAATTGACAACCTCATTGAGGGCGGTGCTCAGGAAAGAAACAGACGAGCAGGTACAGAAAATGTTGCCGGTATTGTTGGTCTTGATGCAGCCCTCCAGCTCGCAGTTGATACTATGGACGAAAGAAACGCAAAGCTTACAAAAATGCGTGACAGACTTATTGACGGTCTTCTTAAAATTGAGCGTTCAAGACTTAACGGCGACAGAGTTCAGCGTCTTCCGGGTAATGTTAATATGTGCTTTGAGGGTATTGAGGGCGAAAGTCTTTTATTAAAGCTTGACCTCAGCGGTATTGCCGCTTCATCAGGCTCTGCCTGCACATCAGGAAGTCTTGACCCAAGCCATGTACTTCTTTCAATCGGTCTTCCTCACGAAATTGCTCACGGCAGTATGCGACTTTCATTCTCAGATGAAAACACAGAAGAAGATATTGATTATATACTTGAAACTGTTCCGGGCATTGTTGATTACCTTAGAGCTATGTCACCTCTTTGGGAAACAATCAAAAAGCAGGAAGCAGAAGAAAACAAATAAAAACATCGGAGGTTTAATATAATGGCATATTCAGAAAAGGTTATGGACCATTTTGCTAACCCAAGAAATGTCGGTGAAATTGAAAACGCTGACGGTATCGGTGAGGTTGGTAATTCAAAATGCGGCGATATTATGAAAATGTACATCAAGGTTGAAAACGATACAATTGTAGATGTAAAGTTTAAGACCTTTGGTTGCGGTGCTGCTATTGCTACAAGCAGTATGGCTACAGAACTTATTAAGGGCAAAACAATCAGCGAAGCTCTACAGCTTACAAACAAGGCTGTTATGGAGGCTCTTGACGGACTTCCACCAGTTAAGGTTCATTGTTCTGTTCTTGCTGAGCAGGCTATAAAGGCTGCTGTAAGTGACTACTACAAAAACATCGGCATTGACCCAACTCCAATCGTTGGCGATCTTCACGAGTGCGAAGAATGTTGTCACTAAGATAAAATATTAATACAAATTTTAAGGCGGAAGCTGTTCATTAATTGTACAGCCTCCGCCTTTTTAGTTTTATATGAAATTGCTCGGTTACACTTGAGCATAGAAGTGTTAAAATTATATAATATCTGCTGAACAAATTAAAAACATAGAAATAATCAAGCTTTATTACAGTTTTTAATTTGTTCAAGTGCAAGGTTTTTGAACATTTATGGACAAAATCCTTGCACCACGC
>JAXJSN010000022.1:0-9433 GCA_036310085.1 Ruminococcus sp. | reverse complement strand
TTGCAATCCTCCGTCACGGCAAGCCGTGACACGGCAGAAAGTCAAGCAAGTGCAACACCGAAATAAACCTCAAAAGCAGATTTCCAACCAAGGCATTTTCTAGGTCTAAGATTAATAGACAATACAACAGCTTGAAGAACTTCTTTATCTAAAGAATGAAAATCATAACCTTTAGGAAAGAAGAAACGAAGAATGTCATTAGTATTTTCGTTAGTACCTCTTTGCCAAGGTTTGTGTGGTTCAGCAAAGTAGACTTTTGTATTAAGGTTTCTTTCAAGCTCTTTAAATTCCGCAAATTCAGAGCCGTTGTCTAACGAAATGCTACATACCTTTTTGTTAGATAAAAGAGATTCTATAACTTCTCTGGTTTGTGTAGCGTTTCTACTTTCAAGCAAACCGGCACATAAAAATCTACTTTTTCTATCAACCAATGTTACTAATAAACCTTTACCAATACCACCATAAACAGTGTCTCCTTCCCAATCACCAAGTCTACTGCGAGTTTTAATAATATCATCCCATTGAGGTATAATTCTATCGGGATGAATAGTGGAGTAATTAGTATCTTTACTAACTTTTCGCTTTCCTTTTCGTCGTAAATGAGTCTTTGGTGTGATATTTGGAAACGCACCTTTTTTGATGTATCTATAAATTGTTGAAATGCAAAGTCGCTTTTCATTAGGATTCTCAAGTTGCCATCTGCCGCAAATCATTTCAGGAGACCAATATTTATTTAATCCACTAACTATGAAGTTCCATTCTTTAGAGCCTGAAATAATAGAATGTTTTGCTTTTTCTCTACGACGTCTAATGTAAAGATTCTCCGCTCTCCAAGCATGATATCTATATTTATTATTGCTTTTCTTTTTAGGTGGATATTTACTTCTATTTCTTTTAATCTCACGACTAATCGATGAAACATTTCTTCCTAAAAAATCTGCTATTTTTCGAAAAGAATATCCTTGAGATAAAAGTTTTTGTAGATATTCTCGTTCAGATAGTGTAAAATGTGTATAGGACTTCATACTAACCTCCGTGTTATGTGTTTTGTGGTGATTACATTTTACACCTTGGTTGGTATGAAGTCTATTATTTTTTTAGTGTTGCACTTCGAATTATAACCTGCCCACCTCCTTTTATAAAGGAGGCTTTTATAAAAATACTTAAACTTAATTATGAATATTAAATTTTCATAATGTTCTTATAAGACTCGTTTTTCAAAAAGGCTGTACCGAAACTTTTAGTTTTTATACAAACTTAACTTTATAAAAAAAAGGGACGGATTAAATCCATCCCTTTTTAAATTACTTATCAATTCTTCCGTAAAGTCCGTTTTCTCCGCCCTCGTTAAGTGGCTTTCTATCTGCATTTACAGGTGTGTTACTGCGAGCAGGACGATTTGAATTATAAGGTTTTCTGCCGCCTCTGCCTCTGTTATAACCACCGCTTCTGCGATTGTTCTTAGCTACCTTTGGGTCAGGACCAATTACAACATGACGGTTTGCATTTTCACCTTCACTCCATGAAATTGCACCGTTAATTTTCTGTACAGAAGTATGTATAATTCTTCTTTCGTACGGATTCATTGGCTCAAGATTTGTCTTTCTGCCTGTTTTAACAGCTTTCATAGCAAGCTTTCTGCCGAGAATTTCAAGAGTTTTTTCTCTCTTTTCTCTGTAGTTACCTGTGTCGATTGTAACCTTAAAATATGAGTTGTCAGCGTGGTTAGCCACAAGACTTGTAAGATACTGTAACGCATCAAGAGTTTCACCTCTTCTGCCGATTACATAGCCTACATCCTCGCCCTCAAGGTTAAATTCAACTCCGCCATCAAGCTCTTTCTTATCAATTGTTACACTGTCAAGCTTCATTCCATTAAGAACATCTCTAAGGAATTCTTCAGCTTTTTCTGACGGTGTAGCCTTTAATGTAATTTTTACCTTAGCAGGTGCACCGCCAAATAAACCGAATTTTTTCTTTTCAGCACGCTGAATAAGCTCAAATTCTACATCATCGGTTTCATTAAGACCAAGCTGTCTTTTCGCATCGTTAAGTGCGTCAAGCTCGGTATCACCTACACCAATTGCTTCTCTAATCAAGTTTTTCACCCTAATTTCTACTTCTTTTTCTTTTTTGTGTTTAAATTGTTATTTCCTTGTGCTTCGCTTGGAGCGTATACATAAGGAACTTTTGCTTCGTTTTCAAAAAGTAAAGCCGCATGTCTTGCTTCTGCTTTAGCTGTAATATTTGTTGCACTGAAAATCTTTCCGAGCAGAACTGTCTGAAGCAAGCTTAACACTGATGAAATAATCCAATAGAACGCAACCGCACTAGGTACTGTATAAGCAAGGTATGCAGTAAACAAAGGCATTGTGTAAAGCATAACCTTCATACAACCCTGCTGCTGAGTAGCTTGAGTTCCGTTTACCTTCTGTGATATTAGTGTAGTGCCAACATTTGAAACAAAGCTTAAAATTGGGAATAAAGTATACCAAGAGAAAAGACCTATATCTTTTGGAATTACAAGAAGGTCAACTCCGTATGCATTAAAGCCCGTATAGAAGAAATTTATTTTATCAATTTCCGCAACAGAGAAAATATCCATAATTGCAGGAGTATTGCAAATGTTCGGAAATATATTTATCAAACTGATTTCCTGATAATATGTACCTGCTGTGGTAGCATATCCCGGAATTGTATTAATATATGCTATTGCGTTATTTACATCGTTGACATCAAGATGTAGTGTGTTTGTAAGAGGATAAGCAACAGCGTAAAAAATACCAAAAAGTACAAGAAGCGGAAGAAACATTGTAGCACAACCGCCCATTGGGTTTACGCCTTCTCTTTCGTAAAGCTTTCCAAGCTCCTCCTGATACTTTTGCTGATTGTTAGCGTACTTTTCTTGTAGTTCTCTTTGTTTTTTTGAAAGTCTTGCAGTACCTGCCATTGATTTTTGCTGCTTAATTGAAAAAGGAAACAATGCAAGCTTTATAACAAGTGTAAATACTATAATTGCAAGACCGAAATTTCTAAATATATGGAATGCTCCCCAAAGTATGTAGCCAAGCCAACTTCCGAGAAATCCAAAACCCATTATTGGTATCTCCTTTCATTTTTGCTATCAACTATTCATCCGGGCAAGCTCCTAATAAAGCAAAAACATCTGAACATACTGAATATATTTTTGTATACTAAAATAAACAGTATGCTATTTTGGGAGCTTGTCGGATTTTATCTTTTTTTCGGGAACAGGGTCATACCCGCCCTTTGAAAAAGGGTTGCACCTAAGAATACGCCAAATAGTTAATAGCATACCCTTGCATACACCGAATCTTTCAATAGCTTCCAATCCATACTGTGAACAGGTAGGGATATATTTGCAGTTTTTTCCCAGATGAGGAGAAATTGCCGCCTGATAAAATTTAATTAAGGCAAGAATAATTTTTTTCATCAATTATTATCCTTATTATTTAGAACGCCTGCCGATTTTAGATGTTTTTTCATAGCTTTGCAAATATCGGTTGATTTTACATAAGGGGTTTTACCCCTTGCTACAAAAACAAAGTCATACCCTGATTTTATCTGAGGATACAACTCATAATAGGCAGCTCTGATGACTCTTCTTGCTCTTGATCGCCTGACGGCTTTTCCGATTTTTTTGCCTGTGGTTATTCCAAAACGCAGGTTATCGGATTTATTTTTCATTACATAAGTTACCAAAACAGGACTGACAAAGGATTTTCCCCTCTTATAAAGACGGGAAAAATCCTTGTTATCCTTCAAAGTGATATATTCACTCATTAATTCAATACCACCCAGCAAAACAAGCCGTCAAATAAAGAAAGACCACTGATAGAGTGGCCTGTTCCTTTAATAAGACAACCTTTTTCTACCTTTAGCTCTTCTTCTTGCTAAAACTTTCTTACCATTAGCTGTAGACATTCTTTTTCTGAAGCCGTGCTCTTTCTTTCTGTGGAGCTTCTTAGGCTGATAAGTTCTCAACATAAATGAAAACCTCCCTTCAATATATAACCTTGCAATATAGCATTATATCTTAATTTTTCTTTTTAGTCAATATTTTTACTCAATTTTTAGGCAAGATAATTTTTTAAAAACTTTTTTTGAAAAAGTGTATATTTATATGCATTTTTCCCCGTTTTTTACCCTATATATAGGGAACCCTTTTTCTGCACTATGCAAAATTGGCCTGTTACACTCAGATATAGCCGGTATTTTTTATAATGTTTATTTAATTATTTATTTTACTTTATATTATAGGTATTTAAAAATTATTGCTTATTGGATTTTTAATAATATTTTTTTATAAATTTTGGTAATTATTAATTTTCTTTATACGATAAAAAAACATTGCAATTTAACTAATATTAAGTTATAATTAGTGAGAATATAATTTTATTAACATTAATAGAAATCAAATGTGGAAAATGGGTTTACACATTAAATGAGAGGAAGATTATTTTAATGGATTCATTCAGTGAAGCCTGGGAAATAGTATGCAGCTACTGCAAAACAAAAATTACCGATGTTGCTTACAAAACATGGATAAGCAGAATTAAACCACTTAATATTGATTTTGACAAAAACACTGCAACCTTGTTAGTACCTAACGACTTTCATCGTCAGACACTTACTCGTTGCTATTTGCCTTTACTTATTGAGGCTATTGAAGCAATATTCGGTCACAGATTTACAATTGATTTTAAAATTCCCGATGAAATTGAAGAAAAAACTGAAACAAAGCCCATAGTTGAGCAGGAAATTCCTGACGCTAACTATGAGTATACTTTTGATACCTTTATTGTAGGCTCTTCAAATAAATTTGCCCATGCAGCCTGTCTTGCAGTTGCAACAAATCCTGCAAGAGCATACAATCCTTTGTTTTTGCACGGCAATTCAGGTCTTGGAAAAACACACCTTCTTTACGCTATTGGTAATGAAATTAAGAAAAACGACCCTTCAAAGGTTATTTGCTATATTAAAGGTGACGATTTTACAAACGACTTGATTGAATCACTTCGTCTTGCAAAGATGAGCGAGTTTAGACAAAAGTACAGACAAGCTGATATTCTTCTCGTAGACGATGTGCAGTTTATTGGTGGTAAGGAAAGTACTCAGGAGGAGTTCTTCCATACATTCAACGCACTTTACGATGCTAAAAAGCAAATCGTGCTTACATCTGACCGTCCGCCAAAAGAAATTAAAACCCTTGACGACAGACTTCGTTCAAGATTTGAAATGGATCTTATTGCCGATGTACAGCCACCGGATATTGAAACAAGAATTGCTATTATTAAAAGAAAAGCAGAGTTGCTTGAGATTGAGGTCTCAAATGATGTCTGCGAATATATAGCGTCTAAAATTAAGGCTAATATTCGTCAGCTTGAAGGTACAGTTAAGAAATTAAAGGCTAAGTCATTATTAAATCACGAAAAACCTACTATTTCTACTGCTCAGGAAGTTATTTCTGATATTTTAAATAATGATATTCCGCCGGAGGTTACAGTTGAAAAGATTATTGACGAGGTTGCAAGAACCTACGGTGTAACTTCTGATGAAATTCGTTCACAGAAAAACAGAAGCTCTAATATAAGTAATGCCCGCCACATAGCTATTTATGTAACAAGGGAGCTTACTACCCTTTCAATGGTAGCTATAGGTGAAGAATTTGGCGACAGACATTACTCTACTATTATATATACAGTTAAAAAAGTACAGCAAATGATGGAAAAAGACCGTAAGGTCAGAGAAATTGTTGAGGATACAATTAAAAATATCCGTGACAGACAATTATAATGTTTTTTTAGAACTTTAATATAAGTAGCAAAAATCAAAAGTTTCGGTCAAGCCTTTTCAAAGGCTTGCAGGTCAAGGACGGAGTCCTTGCAGGTTTTAAGGACAGAGTCCTTAACATTAAACTTTTTATTGTATAGGAAATTGCTCGGTAACGCTCGGGCATAGAAGTGTTAAAATATATGATGCTGTCTGCACGAAATGCGTGCGAGGCACTCGCTTTTACAATTCCGTTAATAACGGAATTGTATTAATTCCTGTGAAGTTAAAGGGCGTTGCCCTTTAAAATCCCACGAGGGCGTTGCCCTCGACCCATAAACTTTTGAAAAAGTTTAATCAAAACTTTTAATTCAGGAAATGTTGTATAGATAATATCAAGTTATCTACTCGATTTGGATGCAACACTCTGTTGCCTTTTGAAAAAGTTTAATCAAATCTTTTAGTTTTGTAAACGTTGGGTAGATAATTTTAACCTTTCTACCCGGACTAAAATACAAGGTCATTTTTTGTCGACGGATAGGTGCGGGAATAGAAGTTCTGGCTAATTTTAACTTTTCTACCCGGACTAAAAAATTAACACATTTTTCAACATTCCATAAACATAAGTCCACGCAATGTTGAAACTCTTGAGGTGCTGTAAAATTTATCCACAACGATAAACAAATCAACATAATGTGATGTTTATGGCATTTTCCAGGCTACAAGCCAAAAAAACGGGTTTTCCAACATTTTAACACCCCCTACTACGACTACTTAAATAAATATATAAAATGATAGGAGAAGATTTTCACCGTGAAAATTTCGTGTTTACGCACTGATATAGCAAATGCGGTATCAAATGTTTCCAGAGCGGTTTCTACTAAAGCTTCAATTCCTGCTCTTGAAGGCATATTAATAAAAGCTTATGGTGACAGCCTTAATATTTCAGGTTATAATCTTGAAATAGGTATAACTACCGATATTGAAGCTTCAATAAAAACAGAGGGTGAAATTGTAGTAAGTGCTAAGCTGTTCTCAGATATAGTACGCAGACTCCCTGAAGAAATTGTTACAATTGAAACTGATGACAGAATGGTTACTTATATCACTTGCGGTAACGCTGATTACCAGATTGTTGGTATGTCATCTGTTGAATACCCTGATTTACCTACTTTTGAGCAAACTGATGGTATTACTCTTAACTCAAAAGTTTTAAAAGATATGATTAGACAAACTGTATACGCAGTAAGCGAAAATACAGCAAAGCCTATTTATACAGGTTCTCTTTTTGAAATTGAGGACAAAATGTTCAGAATTGTAGCTATTGATGGCTACAGAATGGCTATAAGAACTGAAAATATTGACAGCGAAAGCAAAAACAGCTTTGTTGTACCCGGAAAAACTCAGTTAGAGGTACTCAAGCTTTTGAATGATGACGAGGATAATGTAGATATTATCATTGGTCAAAGACATATTACCTTCAAGGTAAAAAATTATCGTGTTATTTCAAGACTTATTGAAGGCACATTTTTGGATTATAAAACAACTATTCCTTCTGAAACAAAAACAGAGGTAGTAATAAATACAAGAAAAATTATGGATTCGGTAGAAAGAATGTCACTTCTTAATAACGACCGTATCCAAAGTCCCGTAAGATGTATATTTGCTGAAGATGAAATTAAACTTTCTTGTGCATCTGCGGTGGGTAGAGCAAACGACATTGTTGCTGTGCCGATTATTGGCGAGAGCGTAGAAATTGGTTTTAATAACAAGTATTTTCTTGACGCACTTAAAAATTCAGATACTGATGAAATTAAGCTTGTGCTTAATGGTCCGTTGTCACCAATGGTTGTAAAACCTGTTAATGGCGACAGCTTTTTGAGCATTGTTGTTCCAATGAGGTTATCAAATGAGAACTGAAAAAATAAAAATTGATAGTGAGTTTATCCGTTTGCAGGATTTACTAAAGCTTGGCGGAGCTGTAGAAACAGGTGGTCAGGCTAAAATTGTGATACAAAACGGAGAAGTAAAAGTAAACTCAGAGGTATGCACTATGCGTGGTAAAAAAATGCGTGTAGGTGATGTTGCACAATTTGAGGATATTACTCTTGAAGTTGAATGAATTACGGGATTGATTTGTAAAAGTGAAGGTTATTGCACTAAAATTTGAGAACTACAGAAACCTTAAGGATGATATTATTACTCCTTGTGAGGGTGTAAATGTTATTTATGGTAACAACGCACAGGGAAAAACTAATATTCTTGAGGCGTTATGGCTGTTTTGCGGAGGTCATTCTTTTAGAAACTCCAAGGATAACGAGGTTATTAAGTGGGAAAAGCCATTTGCAAGGCTTGAAGTTCGCTTTTTTGCTCAGGAAAGGGAGCAGACTGCTGAAATTACATTTATTTCCGGCAAAAAACAGGTTAAAATAAATGGTGTAGATAAAAAAACTGCATCGTCACTTATTGAAAAATATTGTGCTGTTGTGTTTGCACCTGACCATTTGAGCCTTATAAAACGAGGACCAAGTGAGAGAAGAAGGTTTGTTGACAGTGCAATTTGCAGAGAAAAATTAAAAAATGCGGTTATTTTATCAAAATTTAACCGTATTCTTAATCAGCGTAATTCACTTTTAAAGGATATTTCACGCAGACCATCGCTTGAGGAAACCCTTTGTATTTGGGACGAACCTCTTATAAAAAACGGTGCGATGCTTATAAAAAACAGAATTGAATATATAAAGCTATTGTCTGAGCGTGCCGGCGGGTATCATAACGGAATTTCAAAAAACAGCGAAGAGCTGAAAATAAAATATATTTCGTCTGTTGATGCTTGTTCGGACGACACGCTTGAAGATATTGAGTGCAAACTCAGAAATAAGCTTTTAAATAATCAAAAAGATGACATTCGCACGGGAGTTACCAACTATGGGCCTCATCGTGATGATATAGAAATTCTTATAAATGGCAAAAATGCTAAGGTTTATGCTTCTCAGGGACAGCAAAGAAGTGCTGTTTTATCATTAAAGCTTGCCGAAGCGTCAATTTTAAGAGAAAAAATGGGCGAAGAACCGATAATTTTGCTTGATGATGTGCTTTCTGAGCTTGATTCAAGCAGACAGGATTTTTTGCTTAATGAGCTTAAGGGCTGTCAGGTTTTTATTACCTGCTGTGAAAAGTCGAATAAAGAACAGCTTAAAAGCGGTAAAATATTTAAAATCAGCAATGGAGAGATTTTGTAATGTATTTGCATCTTGGTCACGACACAGTGATTACTACCGAATCAATTATTGGGATTTTTGATATGGATGCTTGCACAATTTCTAAAAAGACAAGAGATTTTCTTGCGGCTGCTGAAAAATCAGGTCAGGTTGTAAATGTTTCTTACGAGTTACCAAAATCGTTTGTTGTTTGCGAAAATGATGGTGTAATTACGGTTTATATTAGCCAGCTTTCCGCAAAAACACTAGGAAACAGAAAATTTTCTCTTTGATAAAATTTCTGTAGAACTTTTATCAAAGAAAATTTAAAAGTTTTGATTAAACTTTTTCAAAAGTTTATCGGGTCAAGGGTTGAAAACCCTTGTGGGATTTTAAAGGGCAAAGCCCTTTAACCTAAAATGAATTAATAAAAAATGCCG
>JAXJSN010000021.1:0-12141 GCA_036310085.1 Ruminococcus sp. | reverse complement strand
TTTTTTTAATTTTTTTAATTTTTATTTTTTTAAAAAGTCTACGGATTATTTTTAGTGTTCGCAAACAGAAATATTTAAAAAATATTTCAAAAAGACTTGCAGTTTTTGATTTTTAATGCTATAATCGTATTATTGAATATTAGAAGTTAAGGAGTGGGCAAAAAACCCGCTCCTTTGTATTTATGCGGATATTTTTTCGCAACAAAAACATCATATACATTATAATATGTATTTTATCGGAGGTATTGTATGGCTAAGAAAAAAGGCGGTGCAACCGTTAGCAAGGTCTGGGAACTTTGTGAGCCTATTATCAATGAGCTTGGGCTTTCACTTTGGGATGTTCGCTATGTTAAGGAAGGTGCCGACTGGTTTTTGCGTATCTTTATTGACAAGCCGGAAGGTATTGATATTACCGACTGCGAAAAAGTATCCCGTGCGGTTGATAAGCCAATTGAGGAGCTTGACCCTATTGAAAACGCTTATTGCCTTGAGGTTTGCTCTCCGGGAATTGAGCGTGAGCTTATTCGTGATGAGCATTTTGAGCAGTTTATTGGTGCTGATATTATGATTAAAATGCTTCGTCCAATTGAGGGTATCGGCAGAGAGTTTGCCGGTGTGCTTAATGCTTACGATAATGGTATGGTTACTATCTCTGACCACAGCGACGAAAATCAAATTACAATTAACAAAAAAGATGCAGCTTGGATTAAGCTTGACGATTTTGATATTTAAATAGAAAAGGATGATCTTAAAAATGAATAACAAGGATATGTTTGATGCACTAAGAGCTTTTGAAACTGAAAAAGGTATTTCTATGGAATATATGCTTCAGCAAATTCAAACTTCAATCGCTATTGCTTGCAGAAACTATTACGACGACAACGACAATGTACAGTTTACAATTGATC
The DNA here is from genome assembly GCA_036310085.1 of Ruminococcus sp. GTDB lineage: Bacteria > Bacillota > Clostridia > Oscillospirales > Acutalibacteraceae > Ruminococcoides. The sequence continues at coordinate 11,233 of JAXJSN010000021.1, read as the reverse complement.
CTGATAAAAATCAGTTTGATGTCAGACTTGTAAAGACTGTTGTTGATGAGGTACTTGACCCTAGTTATGAGGTTAGCCTTGAAGAAGCTCAGAAGATTTACAAGAGAAAGAGAATTGAGCTTGGCGATGAGGTTGGCGTTCCTCTTGACCCTAAGAAGCTTGGCAGAATTGCTGTAAGTTCTGCAAAAAATACAATCCGTCAGGGTATTCGTGATGGCGAAAAGGGTCAGACTCTTATTGAGTTCCAGAACAAACTTGGTGAAATTGTAAGTGCTCTTGTTGAGAGAATCGATCCAAAAACAGGTGCTGCTACTATCAAAATCGGCAAAAACGAAGCTATGCTTCCTAAGAGCGAACAGCTCGGCTACGAAAACCTTAAAGAGGGCGATTATGTAAAAATTTATATCGCCGATGTAAAAACAGGCAACAAAGGACCTCATGCTATTATTTCAAGAACTCACCCTGAGTTTGTAAAGCGTTTGTTTGAACAGCAGGTTCCTGAAATTTATGATGGTATTGTTGAGATTAAGTCGGTTTCTCGTGAAGCAGGCTCCCGTACAAAAATGGCTGTTTTAAGTAAAAATGCAGATATTGATGCTATTGGTGCTTGTATTGGTTCAAAGGGTGCCAGAGTCAACAAAATTGTTGAAGAGCTTGGCGGAGAAAAAATTGATATTATTGAATACAGCGAAGATCCTGCAAAGTATATTTCAGCAGCTCTCTCCCCTGCATCGGTTTGCGGTGTTGTTATTACTGATTCCGCTACCAAGAGCTGTAAGGTAACAGTTCCTGATGGTCAGTTGTCACTTGCTATCGGTAACAAGGGTCAGAACGCAAGACTTGCGGCTAGACTTACAGGTTGGAGAATTGATATTCGTCCTGAAAGCGGATTTTACGGCGAAGATGAAGACGAAAACGAAGACATTATCGAAAAAATTGAAGATGAGGTTATTGATGAGGTTGTAGCTGAGATTGTTGACAAAACAAATGAAGAGCCCGCTAAATCTAAGCTAGACGATGTTGACCTTGATGACCTTGCTTCTCAGATTGCATCTGATATTTTTTAATAATTGTAAAACAGTAATTTACAATTAAGTGTAAAACGCAACAATTGTTGTATAATAGATTTTAGAAATAAACTTTTCTGCATACAAAACTATCTACACGAACTAAAAAATATGGAGTAAAAATATGAAGCAGAAGAAAGTGCCATTGCGTAAATGTAATGGCTGTGGCGAAATGAAAGAAAAAAGAGAGCTTATCCGTGTTGTCAGAGCACCTGAAACAAAAGACGATAACGGCAATGTAATCTCGGGCGGTGAAATATCACTTGACCTTACAGGTAAAAAATCCGGTAGAGGTGCATATATCTGCAAAAACTGTGAATGTTTTGAAAAAGCTCGCAAAGCTCGCAGATTTGAGCGTGCCTTTAGTTGTAAAATTCCCGATGAGGTTTATGAGCAAATGCAAAAGGAGCTGGAGCAATGAACGACAGAATTTTATCGTTGCTTGGCTTATGTCGCAGAGCTGGCAGACTTACAATTGGTGCCGCTCCGTGCATTGAGGCTATACAAAAGAAAAAAGCTTTTCTTTTAGTTTATGCAAGCGACTTTTCAAAAAACAGTGCGAAACCTGTTTTAGAGGCCGCACATAAAGGAAATGTCAGAATACTTAATATAAATAGAAATAAAGACGAAATCAGCTTTGCACTTGGCAAGCTTTGCGGAGTTGCGGCAGTTGAGGACGAAGGCTTTGCCAATAAGCTCGTTGAGCTTATTGAAAGCGAGCAGGGAGGAGAATTATATGATAAAATACAAGGTTAAAGATGTAGCGAATGATTTAGGGGTAACAAGCAAAAGAATCTCTGAAATTCTTGAAGAGCATTGCGGTGTTGTTAAAAAGTCTATGGCTTCCCTTGACGAAAACGAACTTAATATCGTTTTTGATATTGTAACTAAGGAAAAAAGTGTTAAAAACCTTGACTCTTATTTTAATTCAAGAAATAAGAAGAATGATAATAACGAAGAAAAAGCAACTGCACCTGCAAAGGCAAAAAAGGACGCTAAACCTGAAAAGAAAAATTCTAAGCAGGACAAAACTCAGAAAAATACTGATAAAAACACAAACAAAAACAATAATAAGGCTCAGAACAAGCCTGTAGAAAAGGTTGCTGAAAAACCTGCTGAAACTGTAACAGAAACTTCTGATAACGAAGGCTCAGCTCGTAAGCGTCGTGTAATTGACACTCGTGCAACAAATGTTGATGTTGAGCGTTATAATCAGAAGTACGATGACCTTGCTCACGCAAACTCAAAGATGCGTAGCACAGACAATACTGTTAAAAAGCAAAAGTTTGCTAACCGCTCTCAAAAACAGAAGGGTAAAAGACAGGGTAAGCGTGAGACAGAATCAGAGCGTCTAAAGCGTATAGCTCTTGAGCGTAAGCAAAAGCAGATGATTATTCAGATTCCTGATGAAATTGTAGTTTCTGAGCTTGCCGCACGACTCAAGGCTACTGTTGCAGAGGTTGTAAAAAAGGCTTTCCTTATGGGTACAATGATTACTGCAACTGATACAGTTGATTTTGATACAGCTTCACTCATTGCTATGGAATTCCACGCAAGAGTTGAAAAAGAAGTTGTTGTAACTATTGAAGAAAGAATTATTGACGACAGCGAGGATGACGATTCAAATCTCATCGAAAGAGCACCTGTTGTTGTTGTTATGGGTCATGTTGACCACGGTAAAACTTCAATTCTTGACGCTATCCGTAACGCAAATGTAACAGCAGGCGAAGCAGGCGGTATTACACAGCATATCGGTGCTTACAGAGTTAAGATTAATGATAAGCCAATTACTTTCCTTGATACACCTGGTCACGAAGCATTTACAACAATGCGTGCAAGAGGTGCTCAGGTAACTGATATTGCTATTCTTGTTGTTGCCGCTGATGACGGTATTATGCCACAGACAATCGAGGCTATCCACCACGCAAAGGCTGCAGGTGTTTCTGTAATCGTTGCTATTAATAAGATGGATAAGATGAGTGCTAACCCTGAGGTTGTTAAGCAGCAGCTCACAGAGCACGAGCTTATTCCTGAGGAGTGGGGCGGTGATACACCTTGTATCCCTGTTTCTGCAAAAACAAGAGAGGGTCTTGATGACCTTCTTGAAATGGTTGCTCTTGTTGCAGAAATGAAAGAGCTTAAGGCAAATCCTGACAGAGCCGCTAAGGGTACAGTTATTGAAGCAAGACTCGACAAAGGCAGAGGTCCTGTTGCAACTGTTCTTGTTCAGAACGGTACACTCCGCAAGGGCGATATTATTATTGCAGGTACTTGCGTTGGTAGAGTAAGAGTTATGACCAACGATAAGGGCGAGCGTGTTCAGGAGGCAGGTCCATCAGTTCCTGTTGAGATTACAGGTCTTGCAGAAGTTCCTGTTGGCGGCGATATATTCAACGCAGTAAGCGACGAGCGTCTTGCAAGAGAGCTTGTAGAACAGAGAAAGACAGCTAAGAAGGAAGAGCAGTTTAGTGCTCAGACTAAGGTTACTCTTGATAACCTCTTTGACCAGATGAAGCTTGGCGAGGTTAAGGAATTACAGGTTATTGTTAAGGCTGATGTTCAGGGTTCGGTTGAGGCTGTTAAGCAGTCACTTGAAAAGCTTACAAACGAAGAAGTAAGAGTAAATGTTATTCACGGTGCAGTTGGTGCTATTAACGAATCCGATGTAATGCTTGCTGAGGCTTCAAACGCAATTATCGTAGGCTTTAATGTTCGTCCTGATTCCGTTGCGGCTGAAAATGCAGAGCGTAGCGGTGTTGATATGAGATTGTACAGCATTATTTATGACTGCATCAACGAAATTGAGGCAGCTATGAAGGGTATGCTTGCTCCTAAAACAAGAGAAGTTGTTCTCGGTATGGCTGAATGTCGTAATGTTATCAAAATTAAGTCAGTTGGTACAATTTCAGGTTCTTATATTAAGAGCGGTAAGGTTATGCGTAATGCAAGCGTAAGAGTTATCCGTGATGGTATTGTAATTGCTGATGATACAATTGCATCTCTCCAGAGATTTAAGGATTCCGTTAAGGAAGTAAACGAAGGCTACGAATGTGGTATCGGTCTTGAGCGTTTTAACGATATTAAAGAGGGCGATATGTTCGAGGTTTATACAATCGAGGAATACAGAGATTAATAATAAATGCTTTGCATCTGATATTATTTAAGGCTCCTTTATCAAAGGAGCTGTCAGCAAAGCTGACTGAGGATTGAAAAAACAAGGAAAATAGTATAGTAAACTAATAAAAGTAAGTTATATTGATTACCTATATATAATAAAAAACAACACTTTTTCCTTGCAATCCTCCGTCACGGCAAGCCGTGCCACCTCCTTTTGTAAAGGAGGCTTTATTGCAAAAACTTAAACTTTATATTTTTACAAAAATCAGATAATGTAAAAATTGTATGGGCGAACTGTGTTCGCCCGTAATGATATTATTGTCTAATAAATTAATCGGTAAGGAAGTAAAAATATGGCAAGTCACAGAATTGAACGCACAACTGAGGATATAAGAAGAGAGCTTACAGCTATTTTCAGAGAGCTTAAGGACCCCAGAGTTCAAAAGGCTTTTTTGTCGATTATCAGAGTTGATGTTACTAACGACCTTTCTTATTGCACAGTTCAGATAAGTGCAATGGAAGGCTTTGAAGCGGCTAAAGCGGCTGTAAAGGGTCTTGAATCAGCATCAGGCTTTATGCGTCGTGAGCTTGGTCACAGATTAAAGCTCCGCCATGTACCTGAGCTTATTTTTAAGGCTACAGACAGTATTGAATACAGTGCCAATATAAGCCGTATTCTCAACAGTCTTGATATTTCAGAGGACGAGGAATAATTATGAACCTATATGATATTGCTGAATATCTGAAAACCTATGATAATTACGAAATTTTAACCCACGCATATCCTGACGGCGACACACTTGGAAGTGCATATGCACTTTGTATGGCTTTACAGCAAATGGGTAAAAATGCAAGAGTAATTACAACAAATATTCCGTCAAAATTTGTTTATCTTTTAAATGGGGTAAAAGAGCAATATTTTGCCTGTGAAAAGATTATAAGTGTTGATGTTGCCGCAGAAAGTCTGCTCGGTTCAAATATGAGCAGTTATGTTGGCAAAATTGACCTTTGCATTGACCACCACGGCACAAACACAGTTAATGCTACTAATAAATATGTTGATAAAACTGCGGCGGCTGCCTGCGAAATTATGTATAAGCTTCTTTTAAGACTAAAAACCAATTTCACAAAAGAAATTGCAAACTGTCTTTATACAGGAATTTCTACAGATACAGGCTGTTTCCGTTATACAAATACTTCATCAGAAACAATGCGTATTGCGGCTAATCTTATGGATTGCGGATGTGACACAGCTTATATTAATAAAGCTATGTTTGAAACCAAATCCAAAGAAAAGATTATGCTTGAACGAGCTGTTTACGATACTATGAGCTTTTACGCCGACGGCAAATGTGCAATAATTCATACTACCCTTGAGATGTTCAAAGCACTTAATATCGGCGATGACGAAATGGAAGGTCTTGCTTCTATCCCCCGCCAGATTGAGGGTGTATTAATCGGCATTACAATGCGTGAAAAAGAAGGCGGATTCTTTAAGATTTCAGTACGCACAAACGAAAATATAAATGCCTCTGATTTTTGCGGTATATTCGGTGGTGGCGGTCATCCTGCCGCTTCGGGTTGTACAATCGAAGGCGATTTAGAAACCGTAAAAAGCAAGCTTGTTAAAGCAGTGGAAGAATTTTTATGAACGGAATAATTATTATAGATAAACCAAAGGATTTTACATCTTTTGATGTTGTTGCCGTTGTAAGAAAAATTACAGGACAGCGTAAAACCGGGCATACAGGCACACTTGACCCCAACGCAACAGGGGTATTGCCTGTACTGCTTGGCTCTGCTACAAAGGCACAGGACTTGATTTTCAACCACGACAAATCATATATTGCTGACTTTAAGTTAGGAATAAAAACCGACACTCTTGATATATGGGGCAAGGTGATTTCCGAAAAAAAATCTGCAATAAAAAAATCTGAAATTTTAGAGCTAATCCCTGAATTTACCGGTGAAATAGAGCAGATACCACCTATGTTTTCTGCTGTTCAAAAAGACGGTAAAAGGCTATACGACCTTGCTCGACAGGGAATTGAGATTGAGCGAGAAAGCAGAAAAGTAACTGTTTACAGCCTTACTTTACTTGATTTTGACGAGAGTACACAAAGCGGACAGCTTGAAATATTCTGCTCAAAAGGTACATATATCCGCACAATTATTGATGACATTGGAACAAAGCTCGGTGTCGGTGCAGTTATGACTGAGCTTAGACGAACCACCGCCTGCGGATATAATCTTGACGACTGTATAACTCTTGATAAAGCAAAAGAATTAGCAGAAAAAGGCGAGTTGCAGGCTCATATAAAATCCGTTGAAAGCTTGTTTGAAATGTGCGGTTATGTTGCGGTTTCAGATGCACAGGCAAAAAGATTTTCAAATGGCGGTGCTCTTGATATGAGCAGAACTTATTTGAAAAATATTGAGGTTACAAACGGCACAATTTACAGAGTTAAAGACAGAAATAATAAGTTTCTCGGACTTGGTATTGCCGATACGGAAGCTAACCTGCTGAAAATTTATAAACTTTTTGCTTAATTATTTTTTGATTAAGCAGACACTTAGAGTAAAGAAATCTAAAAGTTTTGATTAAACTTTTTCAAAAGGCAACAGAGTGTTGCATCCAATTCGAGCAGATAGTGTGATATTTTCAAAACAACTTTTCCCGAACTAAAAGTTTATCAGGGTCAAGGGGTGAAACCCCTTGTGGGATTTTAAAGGGCAACGCCCTTTAACCTAAAATGAATCTAATAAATGCCGTTAATAACGGCATTTTTTAATAATCGTAATGTTAAGGACTCCGTCCTTAAAACCTGCAAGCCTTTGTAAAGGCTTGACCGAAACTTTTAGTTTTTTAACCTTAAACTTTTAGTTTTTTTAGAATAACAAAAGCTATGATTAAAAATATTATTAATACCTTTGAAAAAAAATTTAATAATTATGCAAAGACTACTTCTGCTTTTTCATCACGCTTTATTAGCGATGAAGACTCAGCCATAGGTACTTTGTGCTTTAACGAGTTTAATGTTGAGTTTGAATATTGCCTTGACAGAAACTATTCTGTCAAAAGCGAGTTGTGCATTATTCTGGATTTTTCAAAAAAGTCCTCTTCCCCACTTATGTGTATGATGTACGATATAATCCCATTACTCAACAGCTTTACTCCTGATTGTTGGTTCTATCCGTTTATTGAAAATGAAAAACGAATGGAGCTTTGTTTTGATAAGCTCAGTAAGGATTTTAATAATGTTTTGCCACTTATCAAGGAATTTGTTGCACAACCTGACGCAATTAAAATTCTTACTGATACTATCAATAAAAACATAGAAAACTATTCCGGATTTGACATAATCAAAGAAAGTGAAAATATTTATAAGGATTTAGACGAAATAAGCGAAAACTACGCTCGAGAATATTTGCTTAATATGTATATCGAAATTGAGCAAACTATTTTTTCAACCTATGAATATCGAGATTTTCTCGAGGGTGACTACAAAAAAGCATTGCGAAAATATAAAAAGAAAAAACACCGAATCCAATATGAAGATTTGCTGATTGATTATATTGAAAATGCTCAAAAACCAAAAGAAATTTTAACAAAGAAATATCGGTGCCTTCAAGATGGATTAAAAGAACAGGAAGGCTCTGATGGCTTTTTACCGTTCTGCGTTTCTACATTTATTGCATTTATTCCTATTTTCTTGCTGTTTACTTCACTCTACTTTATTATTTGCACAATACTATATTCGGAATGTATTTACGCAACTCAGTTTACCAATGCCAATTTTATGAGCACCTTCCTCCCTGCTTTTATTTCAAGCATCGCTATGGGATACTTTATGCAAGAAACAGTTTATAAATTGTTTTTTCGTAAAAAATACCGCCGTGCAATGGAATACTCAGCTATTTTAGAAACCGAAAAAACTAAAAAGCGTATGCGTGTATTTACCTATGTAGTGTATATTCTTGCCATTGTATTCGTTTTTCTCGGAGCAAATAATGGATTTGTGTTTACAGATTTAGGAATGAAAGACAGTAGCTATTATTTTTCTATTTCAGGTACATACCATAGTTATAACAGCTTTCAAAATGTTACTGTTGATGACGACAAAATAACTGCATTTTTTGATGACGGAACATATGCGGAACTTGATATATTCATAACTAATGATGATTTTGAAAACAATATCCGTCCGATTCTTACCGAACAGGACATAACTATAATATACAAATAACGGGGTGATTACTTGAGTTATAATAATATTTTTGATTCACATGCACATTATGATGATAAGTGGTTTGATGATGACCGCACAGAACTTCTTGCAAACATACAGAGCAAAGGAGTTTGTGGAATTGTAAACAACTCGGTTGACTTAAAAACTGCCGAGATAAGTATAAAATTTGCCGAACAATATGACTTTATGTATGCGGCAGTTGGCTTTCATCCGGAAAATCTTGAGAATGTGCCTGACGATTACCTTGATTCATTAGCTAAGCTTGCACAACATAAAAAGGTTGTAGCTATCGGCGAAACAGGTCTTGATTATCATTGGGACACTCCAAGGGATTTACAAAAAAGAGTATTTGAAGAACAGATAAAACTCTCACTTGAATTAGATATGCCTCTTGTAGTACACGACAGAGAAGCCCACGCAGATACCCTTGAACTACTAAAAAAATACAAACCGAAAGCTTTGGTTCACTGTTTTTCGGGCAGTGTAGAGCTTATGCGAGAAGTAGTAAAGCTTGGAATGTATATCAGCTTAGGAGGCGTTGTCACCTTTAAAAATGCTCGTCACAGTGTTGATGTAGCAACAGAAATTCCAATTGACCGTCTTTTGCTCGAAACCGATGCCCCTTATATGGCACCTGTACCATTTCGAGGTAAAAGATGCGATAGCTCAATGATTTTATATTCAGCCGAAAAAATATCTCAGCTACGCAATATGGGTATTCAGCAGACTCTTGATATAACAGCAGAAAACGCAAAACGATTTTATAATATTGGCGGTTAATCTGCCTTGCATTTCGTGTAGACAACACCTTGTTAATTAAACCTTATATACTATAAAATAAAAAACCGCAAAGGATAGTTCTTTCTACCCTTTGCGGTTTTAATACACTCAACATTTTTATTATATCAAGTTTTTTACAATAATTCAATAGATTACGATAAAATAAAATCATATTTATTTTCAATAAATATATTGACTTTGTTAATTATAGTGTGTATAATATAGACAAAGAAAAGGAGTTAAGGAGGTTTTAATATGAAAGTAACAAAACCTTTAAATCGTATTACAGACTATATCAGGAGCTTACCACCAAACTTATAATACCGAGTCTTTTCGGTATCAGTTAAGGTAAACCATACAACTAGTAACATTTATTAATTAGGTGATGCAAAATGAAAATTATTAATCGTATCACAGACTATATCAGGAGTTTACCACCAAATCTTTAATACCGAACCTTTTCGGTATCAGACAAAGTAAACACATCTTTTAATATATCTAAGTTTTTAAATTTATCAATAGTTATTAGGGTACAGAATAAGGTATCAACACACTACAAGTTTTTAGGAAATTGATGGATGAAAAACAAGGACATTGCAAAAATTACAATTGAATAATATTATCTTTTATACTTACATTTTATGAATTATAATTATTTTGATTTTAACTATACCCTATTTAAAAGCTAAGCAGTTTTTAAATAGGGTTAGTTTTTAATAGGAGTTGATTTAAATGAAAAAAACTAAAAAAATGCTTTCTATTTTATTATGCATACTTATGACTGTTGGCATATTTTGTTCAACCCCAATCATAGCTAATGCAGGTAATATCGCAGTTGAAGATAGTGGTGCAAGCTTAGCTGCAATTAGATTTAACAATACTACCATTAAATTAGGTATTGGCGAAACTTATACCTTTTCACAGGATTTTATAAAACAAGTTCTTTCCGGAAAAACAACATCAAGCTATGGATGGAGTTCAAATAACTCAGCTATTGCTACAGTTAATAATAACGGCAAAATTACCGCAAAAGGTGTTGGCGAAACTTATATTTCAATTATTCCGAATGTTTCTAATTCAAATTCATCTATACAAATGGGATATGCAAGATGTAAGGTAGTAGTTAAAAAAGCTCCTACATATGTCACTCTGAGTAAATCAAGCCTTACTTTAGGCGTTGGCGAAACATTTAGTATATATAAAACTATACCAAATGATTCATATGCAGAAAAATTCACTTGGACAAGCGACAATAACGCTGTAGCTACTGTAGAAAAAACATCTATGAGTAACGCAACGATAACAGCTAAGGGTACAGGCACTGCAACTATTAAAGTACAACTTTATAATGGCAAAACTGCAACTTGTAAAGTAACTGTTAAAACCGCACCTAAGAGTGTAACAATAAACGAAAACATCAACTTTCTTATAGAAGGTCAAAATGCCACTATTTCTTATAGCACAAATTCAGGTTCATATTCTAATAGAACTAATTGGTCCAGCTCTGACAGCAGTATTATATCTGTAAAAAAAGACAAAAATAACAAAGCTACTCTTACAGCAAAAAAAGAAGGCACAGCAGAAATTACAGTTACTACTTATAACAACATTTATACTACTTGCAAAATCAAAGTATATAAAGACAATACCGAGGAATTTATTGTTGAAGTAATTAGACTTGTAAATATCGAAAGAGCAAAAGAAGGTGTAGCTCCGTTAGAACGAAGAAGTGATCTAGAAAAAGTGTCAACCATTAGAGCCGTTGAGATTAGTGAATGTTGGGGTCATACAAGACCAAACGGAGAATCATTTTCATCACTTGTTAAAGAACACGGCATAAAGTACAAAGTAATCGGAGAAAATATTGCAGCAGGACAAGAAACTCCAAAAGAAGTTGTTGCCGGTTGGATGAATTCTCCGGGTCACAGAGAAAATATTATGGATCCTATATTCACCGGAATAGGTGTAGGCTACTATTTTGATCCTACTTTAGAATACGAGCATTTTTGGGTACAAAAT